>JASHRZ010000005.1 GCA_030037055.1 Alphaproteobacteria bacterium | reverse complement strand
GGGCGCCGGCGGCGCGCACAAGCGCTGGCCGCGCGATCGCTTCCTCGCGCTCGCCCGGGCGCAGCAGCACGCCGGGCGCGTCGCGGCGCTGGTGCTGGGGCCCGACGAGCGCGGCTGGGCCCAGGAGCTCAAATCGGCGCTACCGGGCGCGCTCTTCCCGCTGCAGGACGAGCGCATCGCGCCCGCCGTCGCGGCCTCGCCGCTCTACACCCTGGCGCTCGGCCGGAGACTATCCGTCGCCGTCGCCAATGACAGCGGCACCGGGCATTTGCTGGCGGCCGCGGGCGCGCCGCTGGTGTCGCTGTTCGGTCCCAGCGCAGCGGCGAAATTCGCGCCGGCGGCGCGCCGCCTGAGGCTGGTCGAGGCGCAGCGTTTCGGCGGCAGCGACATGGCGCTGATCCCTCTGGATGCGGTGAGCGAAGCGGTCGAGCAAAGTCTCGCTTAAGGCAACGGGAAGCGTCGGCGTCGACGGGCGACAACGGTTGCTCTTGCAACCGCGAAAGCCCGCGCCGCGCTGGCTAGGCCGGCGCGGTGCGGCTCCCGCCCTTGCTCGGCGGGCGCTGACGGCGCCGCGCAGATTAACGGCTGTCCCTACTACGCCGCCGCCATGACGCGCGCCGGCGGCAGCAGCACGGTGACGGTGGTGCCGGCGCCGGGCGCGCTGGCGATGGCGAGCGTGCCACCATGCAGCTCGACCAGCTGCTTGGCGATCGGCAGGCCCAGACCGGTGCCCTCGTATTTGCGCTGCAGCCCGCTATTGACCTGGCGAAACGGGGTGAGCGCGATCGGGATCTCCTCGGGCGCCATGCCGATGCCCTGATCGGCCACCGAGATGGCGAGCGCGCCCTGCGCGTCGAATTCCGAGCGCACGGTCACCGAGCCGCCCGGCTCGGAGAATTTGACGGCGTTGGCGAGGAGGTTGATGAGCACGCGCCTCAACGCCGTCTCGTCGACCTTGACGACGACGTCGCTGTGGCACTTGTCGTGGACGAGCGCGACGCCGACGCCGTCGGCGCGCGGCTTCACCAGGCGCAGCGCCGAGACGATGATCTCGCCGGGCTCGACGACCTCCTCCTGCAGGCGGAACGAGTTCGCCTCGATCTTGGCGAGGTCGAGAATGTCCGTGATCACCGTCAAAAGATGGCCGGCGCTGTGGCGGATATCGGCGACATAGCCGTCGTATTTGGCCGAGCCGAGCGGGCCGAACAGGCCCGCCTGCATGATCTCGGAAAAGCCGATGATGGCGTTGAGCGGCGTGCGCAGCTCGTGGCTCATATTGGCGAGCAGCTCGGTCTTGGCCCGGCTCGCCGCCTCTGCCGCCTCCTTGGCCTGGCGGATCTCCTCCTCGGCGCGCTTCTGCTCGGTCACGTCGATCGCCGCCATGATCGCCGCCTGATGCCCGTCGAAGGCCAGGCGGTGCGAGACGGCGTCCACGGCGATCTCGCTGCCGTCGGCCTTGCGGTGGCGGCAGATGCCGAGCCGGCCGAAGGGCACGATTCGCCGCCCGCCCGGCTGTGCCGCCGGCGCGGGCTCGGGCGGGGCTAGGTCGGCGAGGGTCATCGCCAGGAACTCGGCGCGGGTATAGCCGTATTGCGCGATCGCGGCCTCGTTGACCTCGAGGAAGCGCAGCGTCTCCAGGTCATAGGCCCACATCGGGATCGGGTTGGCGGAGAACAGCAGGCGGAAGGTGGATTCACTTTGGCGCAGCGCCTCTTCGAGCCGGCGCCGCTCGGTGGTGTCGCGCAGCAGCGAGATGAGCTTGCGGTCGCCGGTGATCTCGTCGACCACCGGCACCGCGCTGATATCCGCCCAGAATGTCGAGCCGTCCTTGCGCTGGCAGGCAAGCTCCAGCCGCGAGGCATGGCCGCGCTCGGCCGAGGCGTACAGCTCCGCCGTCGCCGGCGCCCCGCCGCTCCACAACAGGCTTGGCGAGCGGCCGTAAAGCTCCTCGAACCCATAGCCGGTCATGCGGATCATCGCCGGGCTCACATAGACGATGCGCGCCGCGCCGGCATCGTCGAATGCTCCGTCGATGTCGGCGACCATCACCGCATCGTCGGCATGCAGCACCACCGACTGCAACAGCGTGATCCGTTCCTCGGCGAGCTTGCGCGACAGCACCGGCCGCACCTTGTCGGCAAGCTCCTCGATGCGGTCGGCGAGCTTCTCCATCTCGGGCGGCGCCCGCTCGAACATGAAATTGAGCGCGAAACTGCGGCCGTCCTGCCGCACGGGCACGCAGATGGCCGCGTGCAGCCCGATCGCCAGCGCATCGCGCGCCGCGGGGAAGCGGCGAACGGCCGCGCCCATATCGGCGACAACCTGACGCTTGTTGTCGGTGAGCACGCTGCCGACCAGGCTGTTGGCGAGTGCCGGCGGCGCCGAGCGCAGCTGCTCGAGGCGCTGGGCCCAGTCTGGGCCGCTCCGCGCCCAGGCGGCAACGAGCTGGCACTTCCTGCCGCGCCCGACCACCGTCCAGGCGCGGCCGTGCGCGGCGCCCACCGCCTGGCAGATCAGGCTCAGCGAGGTCTCGATCGCGGTGTTGACGCTCGGCGCCTCGGCGATCGCCAGCATCAGCTGGTTCACGAGCTTGAGATCGTATTCGGCGCGGCGGCGCGCATTGAGCTCGAGCCTTAGATCAAGCTCGTTCATCACCAGCCGCGCCAGGGTCTGCAGCTGCATGCAGTTCTCGTGCGAGAAATCGCTCCGCGGCTTCTGGTCGATGATGCCGAGCACGCCGAGGCGATGGCCCTCGCGCGTCAGCAGCGGCGCGGCGGCGTAGAAGCGGATGTGCGGCGCGCCGGTGACGTGGGAATTGTCGCGGAACCGAGGATCCTGCTGCGCGTCCGGCACGACGCAGACGGCATCGCCGAGGATGGCGTGGGTGGAGAGCGAAGTGGCGCGCGAGGTCTCGCTGATGGCGAGGCCGACGCGCGACTTGAACCACTGCCGCTCGGCATCGATCAGCGAAATGAAAGCGCTCGGTACCGCAAAAAGCGAGGCCGCGAGCTGGGTTACGCGGTCGAACGCCTCTTCCGCGGCGGTGTCAAGGATGTCATAGCGCCGCAGCGCCTCCAGGCGCTCCCTCTCGTCCGATGACAGCGCGAAGGACACGCTTACCCCACCGCAAGCTCTATCTCCTGCGGAGCAATAGTGACTATTGGTGGTAAAATTTCTATTAACTTCAACTCGCGCGCGTCGCCCTCCTGCGCGTTCACGCCACGCCCAGCAGGTGAACGCTGAAGAGCGCCGCCGGATCGATCCAGTGCCGCAGCGGCCGGAAGCCGCTGCGCGCCGCCAGGCGCTGGAACTCCGCGACGGTGTATTTGCAGGAATCCTCGGTGTGAATGCGCTCGCCCTCGGCAAAGCGGATGGCGCGGCCGGCAACGGTGACGATCTGGTCCGCGCGGCTGCGGATGAAGATCTCGATGCGGCCCGCTGCCTCGTTGTAGGAGGCGTCATGCGCGAAGCGGTCGAGGTCGAAATCGGCGTCGAGCTCGCGGTTGATGCGCTCGAGCAGGTTGAGGTTGAACTGGGCGGTGACGCCGGCGCGGTCGTTATAGGCGGCATGGAGCAGAGCAGGCGCCTTCTTGAGATCGACGCCCACAAGAAAGGCGCCGCCCCGCTCGATCACGCGCCGGCACCCCGCCAGGAAATCCACCGCCGCCGCGGGCGTGAAATTGCCGATGGTTGAACCCGGGAAGAAGCCGAGCCGCCGCCCCTCGCCTCGCGCCGGCAGCGGCGGCAGGCGCAGCGGCTGCAGGTAATCGGCACAGACCGCCACCACCGGCACCTTGGGAAAATCGGCGGCGACCGCCTCGGCAGCGCGGCGCAACGGCTCGCGCGAGATGTCGATGGCGACATAGGCGGCGGGATCCTCGAGCGCATCGAGCAGCAGCCGCACCTTGCGCGAGGCGCCGCTGCCGAATTCGATGAGCTGCGCATGGCGGCCGGCCAGCGCGCCGATCTCGCCGGCGCAGTCGGCGAGGATCGCGATCTCGGTGCGCGTCAGGTAATACTCCGGCAGCTCGCAGATTTCCTCGAACAGCGCCGAGCCGCGCTCGTCATAGAGGAAACGGCAGGGGATCGACTTGGCGCGGCGCGTCAGGCCGCTCAGCACCGCGTCGCGGAAGCTTTCCTCCGCCGGCGCGAGATCGAGAAACGCCGCGAGCGCGCCGCCTTGTCTCATGCATCCTCCGCCAGCCTGATGCCGCCGAACGCCCAGCGCGCGGCCGGCGGGAAGAAATTGCGATAGGTCCAGCGCATGTGGCCGGCGGGCGTCACCGCCGCGCCGCCGCGCAGCACCATCTGGTTCGACATGAATTTGCCGTTGTACTCGCCGATGGCGCCGGCGGCCGGGCGAAAGCCGGGATAGGCGGTATAGGGGCTCGCCGTCCATTCCCAGGCATCGCCGATCAGCTGCTGAAGCCCGCCGCCGCCGGCGGCCGGCGCAGGATGAAGGAGGCCGCGATCGGCGAGGTTGCCGTCCATCGCCGCGCCGGCCTCGACCGCCGCCACTTCCCATTCGGCCTCGCTGGGCAGGCGTTTTCCCGCCCAGCGGGCAAAGGCGTCCGCCTCGTAAAAGCTGACATGGACGACCGGCTCGGCGGGATCGAGCGCGCGCCGTCCGGTGAGCGTGAAGACCGACCAGCCCGTTGCCTCGCGCCGCCAATAGAGCGGCGCCGTCCAGCCCTGCTGCTGCGCCGCCGCCCAGCCTTCGGACAGCCAGAATTCCGGCCGGCGATAACCTTCCGCCTCGATGAAGGCGAGATAGTCGCCGCAGGTGACGAGGCGGCAGGCCAGGCGGAAGGGCTCGAGCCACACTTTGTGACGCGGCGTCTCGTTGTCGAAGGCGAAGCCCGCCCCGCCATGGCCGATCTGGCGCAGCCCGCCGGCTACCGCGTGCCAGGAGAGCGCGGGCACGGCCCGCGGCGCGGCCGGGGCTTGCGCGCGATAGACCGGCTGCAGCGGGTTGAGCGACAGCGCGTGCTTGATGTCCATCAGGATCAACTCCTGATGCTGCTGCTCGTGCTGCAGGCCGAGCTCGAGCAGCGCCGCCGCCTCGCGCCAAATCGCGGCCTCGAGCGCGGCGATGAGCCGCTCCATCGCTTCGTCGACATGCCGGCGATAACCCGCGATTTCGGCGACGCCCGGCCGCGACAGCAGGCCGCGCTCGGGCCGCGGGTGGCGCGGCCCCACCGCCTCGTAATAGGAATTGAACAGATAGCCGTAAGAAGGATCGAAGACGCTATAGCCCGGCGCAAAACGCGCCAGGAGGAAGGTCTCGAAGAACCAGGTGGTGTGCGCGCGATGCCACTTCGTCGGGCTGCAATCCGCCATCGACTGCACGGTCTGGTCTTCCGCCGAGAGCGGCGCCGCCAGCGTCTCGGTCTGCGCCCTGATCGCGGCGTAGCGCACCGCCATCCGCGCGCGCTCGATGCCTGCCGGGACGCCGTCCCGCGTGATCGGCTTCATGCCTCCCCTTCCCCTGCCGCGGTGCGGTCATGCCTTAAACGCCGTTGTTACCGCAAAGTTCCGTGCGCGGCACGCTACCCAAGCCTACCCCGTGCCGGAGCGGCGCAAAAGCCGCGCGTGAGGGGGGAAGTCTCCCCTAGGTAGGCGGGTTTAGGACTGCTCCAGCGCCGAGCGCATCTCCAGGGCGATTTCGTCGGGCTGGTAGGGCTTGTAGATCAACTTGCCCTGAAGCTGATGGTTGGGGCGCGATATATGAGTGTAGGCGGTGGCGTAGAGTATCTTGAGCGCGGGCTGCAGGCGCTTGGCGCAATCGGCGAGTTCGAACCCGTCCATGATGCCGGGCATGACGATATCGGTGAAAAGCAGGTCGAACTTGACCTCGAGAATCTGCAGCCGGGGACGGAAAGCACGGAATAGCCGTGGTTGCGCAGCGATGTCGAGACCAGCTCGCGCATATTGTCCTCGTGGCTGCGTCCTCTGGACCTTCAGCTTCTCCCTTGTGTCGCGACCCAATGTCCGCCTGCCCGGGTATGACATGATTGAAATCGTTGGGCGCCCGACCCACCGCCGCGCCCTTCCGCACGTCGCTGCCCGCCCAGTCCAAGCGTCTCAAAATGCCCGAAGTCGCCGGCCTCTCGCCCGGCGCAAGCCCGCGGCTTGCCCACCGCTTCGGCGCGCCGCGCGAGCGTCTCTTCGGCGTCTTCACCGAGGTCGAGACGCCGAAACGCTGTGGCACCCGGAGGCATTCATGCTGCACAAGGCCAAGAGCGATCGCCGCCACTGGGCGGTGCCGCTGGGCACGCCAATGGCCGATGCCGGTGTCGAGCTGGTCGATGGCGGCAAAGGGATCGGGCTCGTGGCGTCGCGGTCGAGCTTCAAGGACGCGCCGCCGGGCTGGCGCAGCGCGACGCAGGCGGGGCTGTCGATGCGCAGCACCGGCTGCTGCTGGAGCCGCACTTTTCATAGCTCCCCTTGCTTGACCTGCCCCGGCGAGTATAGGACGCTCGCGCCCGAGAAGGAGATGAGGCATGGGCTTTGCCACGATTCTGTTTGAGCTTGCCGATGGCGTCGCCAGCTTGACGCTCAACCGTCCGGACCGGCTCAACAGCTTCAATGCCGAGATGCATGAGGAACTCGCCGCCGCGCTCGGTGCGGTCGAGCGCGACGGAGCGATCCGCGCGCTCCTCATCACCGGCGCAGGACGCGGCTTTTGCGCCGGCCAGGATCTCAACCTGCGCGAGGCCGCCGGCGGCGATTTCGATGCCGGCGCGGCGATCGAGCGCTACTACAACCCGCTGGTGCGGCGCCTCAAGGCGCTGCGGAAGCCGGTGATCGCCGCCGTCAATGGTCCCGCGGCCGGCGCCGGCGCCAATCTCGCCTTCGCCTGCGACGTCGTCATCGCCGCGCGCTCGGCAAGCTTCCTGCAGGCCTTCTGCCGCATCGGCCTGGTGCCCGATACCGGCGGCACCTGGATCCTGCCGCGGCTCGCCGGTTCGGCCCGCGCCATGGGCATGATGCTGCTGGGCGAGCCGCTGCCGGCGGCGACCGCGGCGGAATGGGGCCTGATCTGGAAAGCGGTCGAGGACGCGGCGCTGATGGACGAGGCGCGCGCGCTGGCGCG
>JASHRZ010000742.1 GCA_030037055.1 Alphaproteobacteria bacterium | reverse complement strand
CTCGATCTCGCCGATGACGAGGCCTTCGCCTTCTCCTGCACGCAAGGCCGCGATCTCGGCTTCGACGGCAAGACGCTCATCCATCCCAAGACGCTGGCGGTCGCCAACGCCGCCTTCGCGCCGGCGCCGGAAGAGGTCGCGTGGTCGCGCCGCATCATCGCCGCCCATGCCGAGGCGGAGGCCTCGGGCAAGGGCGTGGTGCTGGTCGACGGCAGGCTGATCGAGAACCTGCATGTCGAGGATGCGCGGCGCACCGTGGCGCTCGCCGAGCAGATCGCGGCGATGGAGCAGGCGGCGACGGCGTGAGACGGCAATGACGGGCAAGACCGATCCTGGCCGGTTCTTCGAGGATTTCCATCTCGGCGAGCCGCTCTCCCATGCCACGCCGCGCACAGTGAGCACCGGCGACAGGGCGCTCTATCTGGCGCTCACCGGCACGCGCTTTGCCGTGAATTCCGCCGATCCTTTCGCGCAAGCCCTCGGCTATGCCCAAGCGCCGCTTGACGACTGCCTCGCCTTCCACATCGTCTTCGGCAAGACGGTGCCGGACGTCTCGATCAATGCGGTCGCCAATCTCGGCTATGCCGCGGGCATCTTCGGCGCGCCGCTCTATCCCGGCGACACCGTCACGGCGCGCTCGGAGGTGGTGGGCTTGCGCGAGAACTCGAACCGCCAGACCGGCACGGTCTATGTGCGCTCGCGCGGCGTCAACCAGCGCGGCGAAACCATCGTCGACTACATCCGTTGGGTGATGGTGAGGAAGCGCGACCCGGCGGCGCCCGCGCCGGCGGCGAGCGTGCCGCGCCTGCCCGAGGCGGTGGCGCCCGAAGCGCTGGCGATTCCCGAGGGGCTGGATCTTGCCCGCTATGACCGCGCGCTCTCCGGCGCGGTGCAGGGCTGGGACGACTATGCGGTTGGCGAGCGCATCGACCACGTCGATGGCGTGACCATAGAAGAGGCCGAGCACGCCATGGCGACGCGGCTCTACCAGAACACCGCCAAGGTCCATTTCAACCGGCACAGTGAGGAAAAAGGCCGCTTCGGCCGCCGCCTGATCTATGGCGGCCATGTCATCAGCCTGGCGCGCGCACTCTCCTTCAACGGGCTTGCCAACGCCTTCCGCATCGCCGCGCTCAATGGCGGGCGCCATGTCGGCCCCTGCTTTGCCGGGGACACGATTTATGCCTGGAGCGAAGTGCGCGACAAGGCGGCGATCGCCGGGCGCAGCGATCTCGGCGCGCTCAGGCTGCGCACGGTCGCCGCCAAGGACCATCCCTGCGCCGATTTTCCCGACCGCGCGGACGAGGCTTATCACGAGGCAGTGGTGCTCGACCTCGACTACTGGGTGCTGATGCCGCGGTGAACTCGCGAAGCGAGTTCAGCGCCCCGGCGTCGGCCGTCGCTCTTGCAACCGCGGGAGCCGCACCAGCCATCAGGCGTGCGGACGCTCGCGGTTTGCTGCGCAAATCGCTGGCGTCCGTCGGCGCCGGACAATCCGTTCGATCGCTTCGCGATCGAACGCTCCGGGGGTGATCGCAGAGCGGTCGACCGGGTTCTCTGCCTCGCGCCAGAAGCAGAGAGGCGCCAGAGCACCCTTGCGAGCGCCGCTGACGCCTCTCGAGGAGCCGCTGCCGGCTCCCTGGCTCGACGAGCGGATGGGCTTTCCCCACCGCTTGCGACGCCCGGGCGGGACGCCGCCTTCTCCGGTGCGGACCCTGTGAGGGGCCCGGCGCGGCGCGCATCCCTCGCATCGCTCCGCCCACAACCCGCGAACGCATCCCGCAGAATGCGCTCCCGATTCGGCGCCGCGCGGCCGCCTGGGCAGGCAACCGGCGTCGCCCAGTGGTCGGGGCCAGCGTGAAGACGCCTGCCTCGACGCGGCCCGCGCTGTTACACGCCGGTCGCAATCACCCGGAGAAACCCGCCTTGCGGCGGACTACGCGCGGAACCTCTCGCATCTCTCGCCGCGGAACCACCGCCAGATGGACCCACGACTCCCGATCAAGGGGCCGGCGCTCTCGCGAGCCATGGCGGAATGATCGCAGAATCCCGCTTGATCACAAGCAGTTTTCTTGCGCCAGATGAAATTTTCTGTGCATAAAATTTCGCGATTCGCACATTTCGTCCTTTCGCCATCCCCAGGCTTTTCCACAAGCGGCGCGGCCCGAGCAATCGGCCGCGGCGTTGACTCGGCCCCGGAGCGCGGGCTAGATGGAGCCTGCGGCGCGTGCGCCGCAGCGCAAGGCTCTCCCGCAATGACGCCCGTCGAACGGCCGCTCTCGCCTTTCTTGATCTACAAGCCGCAGCTGACCTCGGTGCTCTCCTTCAGCCACCGCGCGACCGGCGTGGCGTTGAGCCTCGGCACGCTGCTGCTCGTGTGGTGGCTGGTCGCCGCGGCGACCAGCGAGGAGGTCTTCGGCGCCGCGCAATGGTTCCTCGGCTCCTGGCTCGGGCTGCTGCTGCTGCTGGGCTGGAGCTTCGCCTTCTTCTTTCATCTCTGCAACGGCATCCGCCACCTCTTCTGGGATGCGGGCTTCGGCTTCGAGCTGCACACCGCTTACGCCTCGGGCTGGACGGTGGTGGCGGCGAGCGTCGCGCTCACCGTCATCGCCTTCGCCGCCGGCCTCGCGGTCAGGGGCTAGCGATGGCGGAGCCGCGCCTGCGCTCGCCGCTCGGCCGCGCCATCGGGCTGGGCTCGGCCAAGGAAGGGGTCGAGCACTGGTGGGCGCAGCGCGTAAGCGCCGTGGCGCTGATCGTGCTGGGATTGTGGTTCGTGGCTTCGCTGATCGCGCTGGCCGGTGCCGACCGCGACGCCGTTGTCGCCTGGCTACGCCATCCGCTCGCCGCCATTCTCACCGTGCTGACGCTGATCGCCGTGTTCTACCATTCGGCGCTCGGCTTGCAGGTGGTGATCGAGGACTATGTCAATTCGGAATGGCTCAAGCTTTCGACGATGGTGGCGATGCGGCTCATATCCGTGGCGCTCGCGGTGGCCGGCATTTTCGCCGTGCTGCGGATCGCTGTCGGAGGCTGAGGGAGCATGGCCGAGGCTTACGCGATCACCGATCACGCCTATGACGTCGTCGTGGTGGGCGCCGGCGGCGCCGGACTGCGCGCCACCCTCGGCATGACCGCGGCAGGGCTCCGGACCGCCTGCATCACCAAGGTCTTCCCGACGCGCAGCCACACCGTGGCGGCGCAGGGCGGCATCAGCGCTGCGCTCGGCAATATGGACGAGGACGACTGGCGCTGGCACATGTACGACACGGTCAAGGGCTCCGACTGGCTCGGCGACCAGGACGCGATCGAGTATATGTGCCGCAATGCCATCCCGGCGGTGATCGAGCTCGAGCATTTGGGCGTGCCGTTCTCGCGCACCGAGGACGGCAGGATCTATCAGCGCCCCTTCGGCGGCCACACCGTGCAGCACGGCAAGGCCATGGCCAAGCGCGCCTGCGCCGCCGCCGACCGCACCGGCCATGCCATCATCCACACGCTCTACCAGCAATGCCTCAGGCACAACGCCGAGTTCTTCG
Source organism: Alphaproteobacteria bacterium (assembly GCA_030037055.1). Lineage (GTDB taxonomy): Bacteria > Pseudomonadota > Alphaproteobacteria > ATCC43930 > CGMCC-115725 > DAHUYF01. Next base: position 7,338 of record JASHRZ010000742.1, on the reverse strand, counting down.
TCGAGTATTTCGCCCTCGACCTCGTCATGGACGAGGACGGCGCCTGCCGCGGCGTGCTCGCCTGGGATCTCGAGACCGGCAGCCTGCACCGCTTCCGCGCGCATCAGGTGGTGCTGGCGACCGGCGGCTATGGCCGCGCCTATTTCTCCTGCACCTCGGCGCATACCTGCACCGGCGACGGCAACGCCATGGTGCTGCGCGCCGGCCTGCCGCTGCAGGACATGGAGTTCATCCAGTTCCATCCCACCGGCATCTACGGCGCCGGCTGCCTGATCACCGAGGGCGCGCGCGGCGAAGGCGGCTATCTCACCAACAGCGAAGGCGAGCGCTTCATGGAGCGCTATGCGCCCACCGCCAAGGATCTCGCCTCGCGCGATGTGGTGAGCCGCGCCATGACCATCGAGATCCGCGAGGGCCGCGGCTGCGGGCCGCAGAAGGACTACATCCTGCTGCATCTCGAGCATCTCGATCCCAAGGTGCTGCACGAGCGCCTGCCCGGCATCTCCGAGACGGCGAAGATCTTCGCCGGCGTCGACGTCACGCGCGAACCGATCCCGGTGTTGCCGACGGTGCATTACGACATGGGCGGCATCCCGACCAACTATCATGGCGAGGTCATCCACCCTGCCGCCGAGGATCCCGAGCGCACCGTGGCCGGGCTGATGGCGATCGGCGAAGCCGCGTGCGTCTCGGTGCATGGCGCCAACCGGCTCGGCTGCAATTCGCTGCTGGACATCGTCGTTTTCGGCCGCGCCGCGGCGCATCGCGCCGCCGAGCTGGTGCGGCCGGGGGCGCCGCACAAACCCCTCCCGGGATCGGCGAGCGATGCGGCGCTGGCGCGGCTCGACCGCCTGCGCAACGCCAAGGGCAAGCTCAAGACCGGCGAGATCCGGCTCGCCATGCAGAAGGTGATGCAAAGCGACTGCGCCGTCTTCCGCACCGCCGAGACGCTCGAGCAGGGCCGGCGCAGGATCGACGACATAGCGGCCTCGATCAGGGATCTCGCGATCTCCGACCGCTCGATGATCTGGAACACCGATCTGGTCGAGGCGCTCGAGCTCGACAATCTGCTCGCCCAGGCCGTGGTCTCGCTCCATTCCGCGGTCAACCGCACCGAGAGCCGCGGCGCGCATGCGCGCGAGGATTTCCCCGAGCGCGACGACAAGAGCTGGCTGAAGCACACCGTCTCCTGGCTCGACGGCGCCGGCAAGGTGCGGCTCGATTATCGCCCGGTGCACATGTACACGCTGTCGAACGAGGTACAGGTCGTCCCGCCCAAGCTGCGCGTCTATTGAGCGGCAGCAGCAGGGGGATGGAGGGGTTCGATGGTTGAATTCACCCTGCCCGCCAATTCCAAGGTGGGCGCCGGCAAGATCTTCAAGGCGCCCGCCGGCGCCAAGCGGGTGAGGGCGTTCAAGATCTATCGGTGGGATCCCGACGCCAAGGCCAATCCGCGGCTCGACACCTACGAGGTCGATCTCGACGCTTGCGGGCCGATGGTGCTCGACGCGCTGATCAAGATCAAGAACGAGATCGACACGACCTTGACCTTCCGCCGCTCCTGCCGCGAGGGCATCTGCGGCTCCTGCGCCATGAACATCGACGGCACCAACACGCTCGCCTGTTTGAAGGGCATCGACGAGGTGAAGGGCGAGGTGCGCATCTATCCGCTGCCGCACATGCCGGTCATCAAAGATCTCGTGCCGGACCTCACCCATGTCTATGCGCAGTACCGCTCGATCAAGCCGTGGCTCGACGCGGAATCGGCGCCACCGCCCGACCGCGAGCGCGCCCAATCGGTGGCCGAGCGCGAGCGGCTCGACGGGCTCTGGGAGTGCATCCTGTGCTTCTGCTGCACGACGAGCTGCCCCAGCTACTGGTGGAACGGCGACCGCTATCTCGGCCCCGCCATCCTGCTGCAGGCCTATCGCTGGCTCGCCGACAGCCGCGACGAGAAGACCGGCGAGCGCCTCGACGCGCTCGAGGACCCGTTCCGGCTCTATCGCTGCCACACCATCATGAATTGCACCCGCACCTGTCCCAAGGGCCTGAACCCGGCCAAGGCCATCGCCGAGATCAAGAAGATGCTGGTGGCGCGGCGGTAGGCCGCGCGAGCGTTCCGGCGCTTGTCGCGCCGGCTTAGAACGGACGGCTCATCGGCTTGCCCAGCCGCGCATCGCCGGAACGCCGCAGGCCCGCGACATTGGCGGGAAAGAGTTGCGCCGTCATCGCATCGACGAGAACGAGGAACTCTATGGAGTTCTGCGTGTCGGCATAATAGATGCCGCCGCGCACCGAGCTCAAGGCATCGCAGGCGTGACAGAAGGCGGCATAGACGTCGATGGCATGCCGCCGCCGCTGCGCGGCACCGCCGTCGCTGTGCGCGAGGCCGCTGGCGAATGACGCCGTGGTCTACAGCGAGGGCGGCGGCAAGCGCCGCGCCGCGCTCAACCCGATCCGCGGCGCCGAAAAGATCGCACGCTTCTTCGCCGGCATCGCGCGCAAAGGGCGCACCGCAGTGGCAGGCGCGAAGCCCGCATCAACCGTCTGCCCGCCTTCGTGCTCGCCGACGACCGGGGCTCGGTGCGGACCAGCGCCTTTGCCGTCGAGGAGGGCGGCATCGCCGCAATCCATCTCGTCGCCAATCCCGAAAAGCTGCGCCACGTCGCGTTTTAGGCGGGACGGCCCATCGCTGCTGCCTCAATCGGCGACGGCGGCGTAGACGAGGTCGCGGAAGAGCACGCGGAAATACTCGCGCTGCCCCGGGGCCTGGATGAGCAGCAGGGCGAAGAGCTGCTCGGCGGGATCGATCCAGAAGCTCGTGCCGGCAAGCCCGCCCCAGTAATACTGGCCGGTGGAACCCGGCACCTGCGCGATCCCGGTCTGGAGCCGCACGGCGAATCCCAAGCCGAAGCCGTAGCCGGGGATCAGCAGATCGGGCGTGCCGGGAACGCCGCCCAGGTGATCGGCCGTCATGTACTCGATCGTCTTGCGGCTGAGCAGGCGCACACCGTCGAGCGTGCCGCCGTTGAGCAGCATCTGCAGAAAACGCGCGTAATCCATCGCCGTCGACACCAGCCCCCCGCCGCCGGATTCGAAGCTCGGCCGGTCGCGCACCTCGAGCAGCTGGACCTCGGCACCGGTATCGGGATCCCGGGCGAAGGGCTCGGCGAGGCGCTGATGCTTTGCCGGCGGCACGAAGAAATCGGTGTCGGTCATGCCGAGCGGCTTGAGGATGCGCTCGGCCAGCACTTCGCCCAGGCTGTCGCCGGTCAGCACCTCGATGATGCGGCCGAGCACGTCGGTCGAGCGGCTGTACTCCCAGCGCGTGCCCGGCTGGTACATCAGCGGCAGCGCCGCCAGCGTCGCCGCCTGCTCGGCGTTGGTCTGGTTGCGGCGGTAGGTCTTGGCCTCCATGTACATCTTCTGCACCGGCGCATCGCCGCGGAACTCGTAGGTGAGCCCCGAGGTGTGGCGCAGCAGATCCTGCAGCGTGATGTCGCGCGCGGCCGGGACCAGCTCGATCCGCCCGCCGCGCTCCACTGCCACCTTGCGGTCAGCGAATTCCGGCAGGTATTTCGGCAGGGGATCGCCGAGCAGGAAGCGGCCCTCCTCCCACAGCATCATGGCCGCCACCGAGACGACCGGCTTGGTCATGGAATAGATGCGGAAGAGGCTGTCCTTGTGCATGCCGGCGGCGCTTGCGGGATCGCGCGCGCCCAATGCCTCGAAATGCGCCACCTTGCCGCGCCGCGCCACCAGCGCCACCGTGCCGGGGACGCGTCCGATGTCGATCTCGCCGCGCAGCACGTCGTCGAGACGCTGAAGGCGTTTGCTGGAGAGCCCGACTTCCTCGGGCAGGGCGAAAGGCAGCGAAGGCGTGGTCATGTCAGGGGCTCCCGGAAGGTTGACGGTCCGGTTTAACCTAGCGGCCGCGACGCCGCGCGCCGAGGGCGGCCGATCATCAGCCCGTCTCGATCTCGCCGTCGATCTCGCGACGGAGCCCGATCTCGGGCAGCGACAGCACCATTTTCGCCTTGAGGCGCGCCCCGGACTTGAGCTTGCCGGACGCCGCGGCCTGGCGCACGGCGCTCTCGATCTCGCGCTGCGAGGTGACGCCGACGGTCTTGAGGTATTTCCGAATCGCCATGTTGAAGCGGTCTTCGTCCATCGCGGGCCTCCCGATCCTTGCCGCGTCATGATAGACCCCGAGGAGCGCCGGCGTCACCGCTGCGCCCGAACCCCTATTCTGTGCCCGGAATTCACCGAATTCCACCCCGACCTCCTCCGCACCGCCCGGCAAAGAAGGGCTTGCCGCTGCGCCAGGTGAATGCGATCGTCAAGGCCGAGGGAGGAAACGATGAAGCTCACGCCCGCGCACCGCGCAGAGTTCGACGAGCAGGGCTACCTCTTTCTGCCGAACGTGTTCACGCAACCGGAGATGGATCTCCTCAACGCCGAGGTGCCGGGGCTCTTCGCGCAGCAGCGCCCGGAGGTCTGGCGCGAGAAAGGTTCGGATTCGCCGTGCACCGCCTTCTACGTCCAGACCTGGAACGAGGTCTACGCGCTGCTGGCGCGCCATCCGCGGCTGGTCGAGCCCGGGATGCAGCTTCTTGGCTCCGACAAGCTCTATATGCACCAGTTCAAGATAAACGCCAAAGCCGCCTTCGACGGCGCGGTGTGGCAATGGCACCAGGATTACGCCACCTGGTACGAGGATGACGACATGCCCGAGCCGAGGGCGATGAACATCGCCCTCTTCCTCGCCGAGGCCAACGAGTTCAACGGGCCGCTGATGCTCATCCCGAAAAGCCAACGCCGCGGCCGGCTCGCGGCGGCGCACGATGTGACGACGACGAGCTATCCGCTGTGGACCATCGACAACGACACGATCACGCGGCTGGCGGGCGAGGGCGGCATTGTCGCGCCCAAGGGTCCGCCCGGCTCGATGCTGCTGTTCCACGGCAATCTCGTTCACGCCTCGGGCTCCAACTTGACGCCGTGGTCGCGTTGGATCGTCTATCTCTCGCTCAATCGCTGCGACAACGCCATTCGCCGCTTCAAGCGCCCCGGCTGGATCGCCAACCGCGATTTCACGCCGATCGAGCTGCTGCCGGACGACTGCCTCGCCGCCTATGCCCGGAAGAAGCTCTCAGCTGCCAGCCGTCAGCGGTCGGTTCCGCTGACGGCTGAGAGCTGAGCCTGCGCGATGAACCTCGCGATGAAATTGCGCCAACGGGCGGAAGCGGGAAGGCCAGTGCGCGTCGGCCTCATCGGCGCCGGCAAGTTCGGGGCGATGTTCCTCTCCCAGGCGCCACGCACGCCGGGGCTTCATGTCGCGGCCGTCGCCGACCTCGCGCCGGCACGCGCGCGCGACACCATGGCACGCGTCGGCTGGCCCGGCGAGCAATATGCAGCGCGCACCATCGCCGAGGCAGTGGCGCGCGGCAGCACCTGGGTCGGCGAGGATGCGCAGGGGCTGATCGCCGCCGACGGCATCGAGGTGGTGATCGACGCCACCGGCCATCCGCCCTCCGGCATCCGCCATGCCTTGGCCTGCTGCGCGCGGCGCAAGCACATCGTCATGGTCAATGTCGAGGCCGATGTGCTGGCGGGGCCGCTGCTGGCACGCCGCGCGGCCGAGGCGGGAATCGTCTATTCCATGGCCTATGGCGATCAGCCGGCGCTCATCGCCGAGCTGGTGGATTGGGCGCGCGCCGCGGGCTTTGCCGTTATGGCGGCGGGCAAGGGCACGAAATACCTACCGGACTACCACGCCTCGACTCCGGACACGGTCTGGCGGCATTACGGGCTCAGCGCGGAGGAGGCGCGGCTCGGCGGGATGAACCCGCAGATGTTCAACTCCTTCCTCGACGGCACCAAATCGGCGATCGAGATGGCGGCGGTGGCGAACGCGACCGGCCTTACGCCGGCGCCCGACGGGCTGGGCTTTCCCGCCTGCGGCGCCGACGATCTGCCGCGTGTGCTGAAGCCGCGGGAAGCGGGCGGCGTGCTGGCGCATCGCGGCCAGGTCGAAGTCGTCTCCTCGCTTGAGCGCGACGGCAGGCCGGTGTTCCGCGATCTCCGCTGGGGCGTCTATGTCACCTTCGAAGCCCCATCGGACTATGTCCGGCGCTGCTTTGCCGAATACGGCCTCGTTACCGATCCCGGCGGACGCTACGCCGCGATGTACAGGCCCTATCACCTGATCGGCCTCGAGCTGGGTATCTCGGTGGCGAGCGCGGCGCTGCGCGGCGAGGCGACCGGCTGCGCCACCGGCTTCCGCGGCGATGCCGTGGCGACCGCCAAGCGCGACCTCAACGCCGGCGAGACGCTCGACGGCGAAGGCGGCTACACCGCCTATGGCAAGCTGCTGCCGGCGGCCGAGTCGCTGGCGCAAGGCGCGCTGCCGATCGGGCTTGCCCATGGCGTCCGGCTCATCCGGCCGGTGAAGCAAGGCGCAATTCTGCGCTGGGCCGATATCGCCGCCGATGAGGGCGATCCCGCCGTCAAGATCCGGCGCGAGATGGAGGCCTTGTTCCGCCGCGACCCGAGCGACGCGCCGGCCAAGCGCAGCGCTGCGGAATAACCGGCAAGGTCACGCTCTCGGCGGCAGGCGCTGAGAGCGAACCGTTTTTGCACTGGGCGGAGTTTTTCTGTATGACAGGCGCCCGTCCATGCCGCCGCCGATCCTTCCCGCCTCCGCCGAAGCTTCTGCGCCAGAGCCGACCGACGGTCCGCTGTGGCAGTACCGCGCGCGGCTCGACAGCGGCGAGCTGACGCCGGCCTCCTCGCAGCGCCTGGCGGTCGACAAGCTGCAGAGCCTGTGGCGCGCGCTCGCCAGCTACAAGCCCAACAATGGCGAGCATGGCTGGCGCGCGCGGCTGGGCCTCGCGCCGGCGAGCGACCCGCCACCGCTGGGGCTCTACCTCTTCGGCGGCGTCGGCCGCGGCAAGAGCATGCTGATGGACATGTTCTTCGCCACCGCGCCGGTGGCGAAGAAGCGCCGCGTGCATTTCTACGCCTTCATGCTCGAGGTGCATGAGCGCATCCATGCGCGCCGCGCCAGGAAGGGCGATCCGATTCCGGCGGTGGCGCAGGCGATCGCGCGCGAGGCGAGCCTCCTCTGCTTCGACGAGTTCCAGGTCACCGACATCGCCGATGCGATGATCCTGGGCCGGCTGTTCAGCGCGCTGTTCGAGGCCGGGGTCGTGGTGGTGGCGACCTCCAACCGCGCCCCCGACGAGCTTTACATGGACGGGCTTCAGCGCGAGCGCTTCCTGCCCTTCATCGCCTTGCTCAAGGAGAAGCTCGACATCCTCGAGCTCGATGACGGCC
>JASHRZ010000741.1 GCA_030037055.1 Alphaproteobacteria bacterium | reverse complement strand
GATCGACAGCACCGGCAGGACGCAGGGCATGAAGTTGAGGATGAAGCCGCCCAGCAGCGCCAGCGGCAGGATCGCCAGCAGCAGACCGAGATCCGCCGGCGGCGGCACGGCTTCGGGGATGACGGTGCTCTCGAGCGCGCCCTCGCCATCGACCAGCGTGACGGTGAGCTTCCGCCCGACCAGGCCCTCGAGCGCGGCCGGCGCGCCTGTCACCGGCAGACGCAGCAGCGCCTGCCCCCGCGGGTCGCCGGTCGCGAGATGCGGCACGCCGAAGCTGATCCCCGGCGGCCCTTCGATGAAGGCGTCGGGCGCCAGCAACGGGCGCTGGGTTGCGACCCGCAGCTCCAGCATTGGCTTCCGGCCGGTGACAAGGCTGGCGGCAGCGAGCGCCAAACCGGCGCCCCGGCCGTCGCCCGGGACGCGTTGAGCATAGCGGGCGATGAGCGCGGCATTGTCGGAGCTGCCCGGGGCCGCACTCGCGGCCGGCAGGTCGAGGCTCAGCGCCGTGTCATAGGGGATACAGATCTCGCTGCAGGTGAGATAGCTGAGCGCGAGGCGGAGGCGTGCCTCCTGCCCCGGGCGATCGAGCCGGGCGGTGATGGGCAGCACGACATGGCCGACATAGCCAATGGTCTCGAGGCCGGACACCGAGAAGCGCTGCGGCGCCGGCCAGGAGAGCGCGGCGTCGGCGAGGTTGGTCGAGCCGGTCCAGTCGAGCCGGGGCGGATAGCCGGCATCGCCCGGCGAGCGCCAGTAAATCTTCCAGTGCGGCGCCAGGCGGAACTCGAGGCCAAGCTCGAGCGCGGCGGCATCGCCGACCACCGGCGATGCGGCAATGAGCCTGACCTGTCCTTGAGCGGTGACGAACCAGTTCGAAGCGCCGTCCGCCGCCGCGGCCCGCCCCGGCAGGAGGCAGGCCAGCATCAGCAGCGCAAGGGCGCCGAGCCGGCGCCAGGCTCGTCCTTGATCATCCATGCCAGAGTCCCGACAGGCCTCTTTATATAGGATCTTGCCGGCGGCGCCCGAACAAATCGGCCGGCCCCTGTGCCCCCCGTGGCGCTTGCAAGCCTCGCGCTTGGCGCTTATGTCAGGACCTATGAAGAACCCCGTCACCTCTCTCGCCGGCCAGCTCCTCATCGCCATGCCGCAGATGCAAGACCACCGCTTCGAGCGCTCGGTGATCTTTCTGTGCGCGCATAACGAGGAAGGCGCGATGGGGCTGGTGGTGAACAAGATCATCGACAACGTCACCCTGCCACAGCTGCTGGACAAGCTCGGCATCCCCGCCTCAGGCCTCACCGGCCTCTCGCGCGTGCACGCCGGCGGCCCGGTCGAGGAAGGCCGCGGCTTCGTGCTGCATTCCGATGATTACGTCGAGGAGAACACGCTCGTCGTCGGCAAGATGGCGCTGACCGCGACCCTCGACATCCTGCGCGCCATCGGCCGCGGCAAGGGTCCCCGGCGCAGCCTACTGGCGCTGGGCTATGCCGGCTGGGGCCCCGGACAGCTCGACGCCGAGATGCAGGGGAATGGCTGGCTGCATGGACCGGCCGATGAAGCCATCGTCTTCGACAACGAAGTCGCCGACAAATGGCAGCGTGCGCTGGCCAAGCTCGGCATCGACCCGCTGGCGCTTTCCGGCGACGCCGGGCACGCCTAGCACCGGCGATCGCAAATCCGCAGTCGCCCCACGATTTCGCCGGCCGTTTCTCGCATTTCTGACTCCGAGTGCTAACGGCCGCCCGCTTGCGCCTTGGCCCAGCTGTCGCGCAAGCCCACGGTGCGGTTGAAGACCAGGCGGCCCGGCCGCGAGTCGGTGTCGGGACAGAAATAGCCCTGCCGCTCGAACTGCACCGCCTCGCCTGAAGCGGCCCGGGCGAGCGACGGCTCGAGCCGGGAATCGGCCAGCACCTCCAGCGAGTCTGGGTTGAGATCGGCCATGATATCGCCCGCGGCGCCGGGATCGGGCCGGAGGAACAGCTGGTTGTAGAGCCGGATCTCCGCCGGCACCGAATGCGCCGCCGACACCCAGTGCAAGGTCGCCTGCACCTTGCGCCCGTCGGGCGCATTGCCGCCGCGGGTGGCGGGATCGTAGCTGCAGCGCAGCTCCACCACTTCACCGGCCGCGTTCTTCACGGCCTCGCGGCAGGTGACGAAATAGGCGTAGCGCAGCCGCACCTCGCGGCCGGGCGACAGCCGATAGAATTTCTTCGGCGGGTGCTCCATGAAATCGTCGCGCTCGACATAGAGCTCGCGCCCGAACGGGATGGCCCGCGTGCCGGCGGCGGGATCGTCGGGGTGGTTGAGGGCCTCCAGCGTCTCGCCGGCGCCCTCGGGATAGTTCTCGATCACCAGCTTCAGCGGACGCAGCACTCCCATGCGGCGCGGCGCGGCGCGGTTCAGCTCGTCGCGGATGGCGCTCTCGAACATGGCGATGTCGACGATGCTGTTGGCGCGCGCGACGCCGACCCGGCGAACGAAGTCGCGGATCGCCGCCGCCGGCACGCCGCGCCGGCGCAAGCCCGCGATGGTCGGCATGCGCGGATCGTCCCAGCCCTTGACATGGCGCTCGCGCACAAGCTCGGTCAGCACGCGCTTGGAAAGCACGGTGTAGGTGATGTTGAGGCGCGCGAACTCGTATTGATGCGGACGGGAGGGCACCGGCAGATTGTCGAGGAGCCAGTCGTAGAGCGGCCGGTGATCCTCGAATTCCAATGTGCAGATCGAATGGGTGATGCCCTCGATCGCGTCCGACTGGCCGTGGGCGAAATCATAGGTGGGGTAGATCGACCAGGCGCTGCCCGTGCGGGGGTGCGCCGCGTGCAGGATGCGGTAGAGCACGGGATCGCGCAGGTTGATGTTGCCGGAGGCCATGTCGATCTTGGCGCGCAGCACGCGCGCGCCGTTGGCGAACTCGCCGCCGCGCATGCGGCGGAAGAGATCGAGATTCTCCGCCACCGAGCGCTCGCGCCAGGGGCTGTCGCGCCCGGGCTCGGTGAGCGTGCCGCGCATCGCCCGTATCTCTTCCGCGGAGCAATCGTCGACATAGGCCTTGCCGGCGCGGATCAGATGCTCCGCCCATTCGTAGAGCCGCTCGAAATAATCCGAGGCGTGATAGAGGTGCTTGCCCCAATCGAAGCCGAGCCAGCGCACGTCGCGCTCGATGGCGTCGATATATTCCTGCTCCTCCTTGGTCGGGTTGGTGTCGTCGAAGCGCAGATGGCAGCGGCCGGCGAACTCCTGCGCCAGGCCGAAATTGAGGCAGATCGACTTGGCGTGGCCGATATGGAGATAGCCGTTGGGCTCCGGCGGAAAGCGGGTGACGACGCCGGCGATGCGTCCGGCCGCGAGGTCGCTCTCGATGATGTCGCGGACGAAATTGCTCCCCGCCTGCGCCGCCGCTTCGCTTGCCGTCATCGCGTCGCTCCTAAAGCTCTCAATCGGCGTCCGCGCCCGCCCATTCCGAGCGCAGCAAGGCGAACAGCACGTGGTCCTGCCAGCGGCCGTCGATGCAGAGATACTCGCGGGCATAGCCTTCCTCGCGGAAGCCGCTCTTGACGAGCAGCGCGCGGCTCGGGATGTTGTGCGGCAGGCAGGCCGCCTCGATCCGATGCAGCTTCAGGCGCTGGAAGGCGAAGGTGAGCACAAGCTGCAGCCCTTGGGTCATGTAGCCCCTGCGGGCGAAGCGCTCGCCCACCCAATAGCCGAGGCTGCCGGTCTCGGCGACGCCACGGCGCACATTGCTCAGGCCAATGCCCCCGACCAGTGCGCCGTCCTCGAGGCGGAAGAGAAAGAAGCTGTAGCCCTGATCGGTGCGCCAGTCGATGGCATAGCGCTGCAGGCGCCGGCGAAAGGCGCCGCGCGTCAGCGAATCCGGCGCCCAGCTCGGCTCCCAGGGCGCGAGGAAGCGGCGCGACTCGCCGCGGAGGCTCGCCCATTCCTCCCAATCGCCGCGTTCGGGCGGGCGCAGCAGCACGCGCTCGCCGACCAGGCGGAAGCTCGGCGGCGCGGTGCCGAAGAAGCGCGGCAGGCGAAGGATGTCGGAGGCCACGGGGCGCGCCTTGCCGCTCAGCCGCCCAGCCGCTCGACGAGCCGCGGATAGCTGTCGACGCGGCCGACCGGCCCGAGCGCGGTCAAGGTCGGCCGCGCGCTCCTAATCCGGCGCGCCACCCTCGTCACCGCCGCGGCATCGACGGCGTCGATGCGGCTCACCATCTCGGCCATGTCGAGCGGCCGGCCGAAGACGAGCATGTGCGCCGCCTGCTGCTCGCAGCGCGCCGTCGTGCTCTCCAGCGACATCAGCAGACCGGCCTTGAGCTGGGCGCGCGCGCGCTCGAGCTCGGCCGGCTCGAGGCCGAAGGCGAGCTTGCGGATCTCCTCGCACAGCACCGGCATCAGCTCCTCGACCTCCTCCTCGCCGGTGCCGGCGTAGACGCCGAAGAGGCCGCCGTCGCTGTAGGCGTGGGTGAAGGAATAGATGGCATAGACCAGGCCGCGCTTCTCGCGGATCTCCTGGAAGAGGCGCGAGGACATGCCGCCGCCCAGCGCCGAGGAGACGACCGAGGCGGCGTAGTAGTCGGGATCGGCGAAGGCAAAGCCGGGGAAGCCCAGCACCACATGCACCTGCTCGAGATCGCGCTCCTCGCGCAGCTCGCCGCCGACATAGCGCGCGGGCTCGCTGCGCGCGATGCGGATCGGCGGCAAGCCGGTGAACGCCGCCTCGGCGAGCCGCACGAGATCGCCGTGATCGAGGTTGCCGGCGGCAGTGAGCAGCATGCCGGAGGCGGCGTAATGGCGGCGCATGTAGCCCGCGACCGCCTCGCGATCGATGCGGCGGATGATCTCGGCGCGGCCGAGCACCGGGCGGCCCATCGGCTGGTCGGGAAAGGCGCGCTCCTGGAACAGATCGAAGATGATGTCATCGGGCGTGTCGTTGGCCTGGCCGATCTCCTGCAGGATCACCGTGCGCTCGCGCTCGAGCTCGGCGGGATCGAACACCGAGCGCTGCAGGATGTCGGCAAGGATGTCGACGGCGAGCGCGACGTTCTGCTTCAGCACCTTGGCGTAATAGGCGGTGTGCTCGCGGGAGGTGTAGGCGTTGAGATGGCCGCCCACCGCCTCGATCTCGGCGGCGATGTCGAGCGCCGAGCGCCGCTCGGTGCCTTTGAACGCCATGTGCTCCAGCAGATGCGCGACACCGTTGAACTGCGCCGGCTCGTGGCGCGTGCCGACATCGACCCAGACGCCGATCGACACCGTTTCGACGCTGTCCATGCGATCGGTCAGCACGCGCATGCCGTTCTTGAGCGTGGTCGCGCTCACAGTCATGGCGCTCCTCCCTTCCCGGTGGCCCGCGCATGGGCGCGCACATAATCCTCGACCGCGCCGAGATCGTTGGGAAGACGCGGCCGCCGCTCCGGGCGCTGCATGAGATCGCAGAGCCTCCCCGGAAGCTCCGGGCGCCGCCCCGTCGCCGCCGCCACCGCCTCGGGGAATTTCGCCGGATGCGCGCAGGCGAGCGCCACCATCGGCACGTCGCCGCGGCGCCGCGCCGCTTTGGCCGCGGCCACGGCGATGGCGCTGTGAGGATCGAGCAGCTCGCCGGTGGCGCGGAAGGTGTCGGCGATCGATTGCCGCGTTTCGGCATCGTCGACGCGGCAGGCCTGGAACAGCGCCTGCGCCGCGCGCCACTCTGAAGCGCTCGCCGGCAGGCTGCCGGTGCGGCGGAACTCGGCCAGCGCGCGCGCCACCGCCGCGCCGTCGCGCTCCTTGAGCTCGTACAGCAGCCGCTCGAAATTGCTCGGCACCTGGATGTCCATGCTCGGGCTGAGGCTCGCCTCCACGCGCGAAATGGTCATCGCGCCGGTATTGAAGTGGCGCGCCAGGATGTCGTTGCGGTTGGTGCCGATCACCAGCTCGGCGATCGGCAGGCCCATGCGGCGCGCGACATGGGCGGCATAGACATTGCCGAAATTCCCGGTGGGCACGGCAAAGGATACGGGCCGTTCGGGCGCGCCCAGCGCCACCGCGGCGGCGACGTAATAGACCACCTGCGCCATGATGCGCGCCCAGTTGATCGAGTTGACCGCGGAGAGATTGAGCGCCTGGCGGAACGGGGTGTCGGCGAACATCGCCTTCACCAAATCCTGGCAGTCGTCGAAGCTGCCGGATATCGCGATGGCATGCGCGTTGGCCGCGGCCACCGTCGTCATCTGGCGGCGCTGCACTTCGGAGACGCGGCCCTCGGGATAGAGGATGAAGATGTCGAGGCAGTCGCGCTCGCGGCAGGCCTCGATCGCGGCCGAGCCGGTATCGCCGGAGGTGGCGCCGATGACGGTGAGGCGCTGGCCGCGCTTTTTCAGCACCTGCTCGAAGAGCGGCCCCACCAGCTGCAAGGCGTAGTCCTTGAAGGCCAGGGAGGGGCCGTGGAACAGCTCCATCAGCCAGAGCTCGGGGCCGAGCTCCTTGAGCGGCGCCACCGCGGCATGATCGAAGGTCTGATAGGCCGCCGCCACCAGCGGCCGCAGGCTCGCCGCCGACAGCGCCTCGCCGATAAAGGGCGCCACCACCGCGCAGGCGATCTCGGCATAGGAGCGTCCGCGCAGCGCGCGCAGCGCCGGCGCGTCGAGCGGCGGCCAGGCATCGGGCACGTAGAGCCCGCCATCGGGCGCCAGCCCGGCGAGCAGAACGTCCTCGAAGCCAAGGCGCGCCGGGGGAGTCCGAGCGTCGCGGGTACTGAGATAAGCCACGCAACTACCAAGGGCCGGGGGAAAGCGGTGCAGCCTATCGCCCCAGGCGGCGGGCCGCAACTCCGCCCGCCTTACTTTGCCGGCGACGGTTCAGGCGCGGTCTCGGCCGGCTTTTCGGCGGGTTTTTCCGGCGGCTTTTCCGCCGGTTTCTGCGGCGGCTTGGGCGGCGGGAGGTCGGCGCCCTTGGCGGGGTCGTAGGTGCAGGTGACCTGGCCGAAGCCCTCGTTCTCGCGGATGTCGAGCTGGACGGTGTAGCCGCCGCCGGCGGTGGGCGACGATTGCCGCTCGCCCACATCCTCATAGCCAAGGTCCTCCGCCTTGTCCCGGCAGGCCTCGACCGCGGGATTGGTGAGTTGTGGTCCATCGGAGGAGCCGATGAACGGGATCCAGGAGCAGCCGCCGATCCACACCGCCCCGCCCAGCACCAGGAACCCGCTCCACCGCATTCACCCGCTCCCCAAAGGCGCGGGGCCGGCAGCCCCGCCCGCAAAGCCGCCTAACATCAGCGCGCCGGCGCAACAGAGCAAGAGGGGATTGCGTCGCGGCGAGCAATGCGCCGGGCGCTTCCCCGCGCGAGAGGTCGGATGCGGAAATTCCTGGGAGGCGCCCGATCGAAAGAGGTGCGCTTTGGCGCGCTTGACACCGAATTTCCGCCACGTTCCTGGACGCCAACCCGGATCACGGAAGCAAGCGCGCGGGACTACATTTCGGATAACCCAGTAAATCGCCTTCCCT
>JASHRZ010000740.1 GCA_030037055.1 Alphaproteobacteria bacterium | reverse complement strand
AGCGATGCGATATGCGCGCCGTCGACATCGGCGTCGGTCATGATGATGACGCGCTCGTAGCGCAGCTTCTCCTCGCTGTAGCGCTCGCCCGAGCCGCAGCCCAAGGCCAATATGAGATCAGCGATCTCCTGGTTCTGGCGCAGCTTGTCGGCGCTGGCGGAGGCAACGTTGAGGATCTTGCCGCGCAACGGCAGGATCGCCTGGGTCTCGCGGTCGCGCGCCTGCTTGGCCGAGCCGCCGGCGCTGTCGCCCTCGACCAGGAAGATCTCCGTGCCGCTGGCGGCCCCGCTGCTGCAATCGGCGAGCTTACCAGGCAGCCGCAGCTTGCGCGTGGCGTTCTTGCGGTCGAGGTCCTTCTGCTGGCGGCGGCGCTGGCGCTCTTCGGCGCGCTCGATGACCGCGTCAAGGAGGAGCCGCGCCGCTTCGGGGTCGCCCGAGAGCCAATGGTCGAAATGGTCCTTGAGCGCGCCTTCGACCAGCCGCGCGGCCTCGGGCGAGGAAAGCCGCTCCTTGGTCTGGCCCTGGAATTGCGGGTCCTTGATGAAGAGCGAGAGCAGCACCACCGCGCCGGTCATAACGTCCTCGGCGGTGATCTGCGCCGCGCGGCGGTTGCCGGCAAGCTCGCCATAGGCTTTGAGGCTGCGGGTAAGCCCGGCGCGCATCCCCGCCTCGTGCGTGCCGCCTTCCGGCGTCGGCACGGTGTTGCAATAGAAGGACTGGAAGCCTGCCTGATCCTCGGGCCAGGCGATCGCCCATTCGACGCGCCCGCCTTCGCCGAACTCGTGCTCGCCGAGGAAGGGAAGGGGGGTCAGCGTCTCGCGGCCCTCCAGCAGCGAAGCGAGGTAATCGCCAAGCCCGCCGGGGAAGTGGAAGCGCTCCTCCTGCGGCACGTCCTCCGGCCGGGCAATCGCCGGGTCGCACCACCAGCGGATCTCGACGCCGCGGAAGAGATAGGCCTTGGACCGCGCGAGACGGTAGAGCGTCGCCGGCTTGAAATGCGCGTCGTCGCCGAAGATCTCGGGATCCGGGTGAAAGCCGACCGTGGTTCCGCGCCGATTGGCGACGGCGCCGCTGTCCTTCAATTTCGTCTTGGGCTTGCCGCGCGAATACTCTTGGGTCCAGAGCTTCCGGTCGCGCGCTACCTCGACCCAGAGCCGGTCGCTGAGCGCGTTCACCACCGAGACGCCGACCCCGTGCAGCCCGCCCGACGTCTTGTAGGCGTCGCCCGAGAACTTGCCGCCGGAATGCAGCATCGTCAGGATGATCTCGAGCGCCGAGGTCTTCGGGAACTTCGGATGCGGGTCGACCGGGATGCCGCGGCCGTTGTCGCGCACGACGACGCTGCCGTCCTTGTGCAGTTCGACTTCGATGCGGCTGGCATGGCCCGCCACCGCCTCGTCCATGGCGTTGTCGAGCACTTCGGCGGCGAGATGGTGCAGCGCCCGTTCGTCCGTGCCGCCGATATACATGCCAGGACGCCGGCGCACGGGCTCGAGGCCTTCCAGCACCTCGATGTCCTTGGCGGAGTAGCCGGAGCCGGGCTTGCGGGCGAGGTTGTCGAAGAGGTCTGACATGCGATACCGTGAAAACGTCGAAAATACGGTAGGGACTGACAGTCCCTCCCACAAGATGTGGTCTAAACAGCTGGGACAATAGCGGGTTTCAGCCATGAGCGAAACAGCCGAAAGCGCGGTGCCGCCGGGATTGCAACCGGCGATCCGCGCCGTGCCCATGCCGGCCGATGCCAATCAAAACGGCGACATCTTCGGCGGCTGGGTGTTGTCGCAAATGGACATCGCCGGCGGCCAGGTGGCGGCGCGGCGCGCCGGCGGCCGGGTGGCGACGGTCGCCATCACCGCCATGAGCTTCCACCAGCCGGTGGTCGTGGGCGACGAGGTCAGCTTCTACGGGGAGGTCGTGCGGGTCGGGCGCAGCTCCATCGCGGTCAAGATCGAGTCCTGGGTACGGCGCGGCCTGGGCGAGGAACACATCAAGGTGACCGAGGGGTTGTTCACCTATGTCGCCATCGGCGCCGATCGCCGGCCGCGGCCGGTGCCGCAGAATCCCTGATTTGTTACGGGTACGTTCCAATAATTCTGTTGAATAGTTTGCATTTTAGCGAAGAAACCGCTAATCTCTGGCCGTATCTTCATTAAAAAACCAAAAAAAATTAACCAGGAAGGTGAGGCTTCTATGCAGATACGACGGCTAAGATTCTTCATCTATTGGTCTGCCGTGATCGCTTTGATGAGCATGATTGAATTTGATGGCTCATCGGATGCGAATATCTCAGACAGAGCCGGGTTTTCTGCAAGGAACGCTGTTGGCGCGGCGATATCGCCACCACTACCGGCGCCGGCGGTGCTCGACCTCGGCACGCCGAGCCCGGTGCAGCTCGTCGAGGTAGAGCCAGGCGAGCCTGATGTGGACGTGGTACAGGGGGCGGATCAGGTCGGCATCGCTTCCTGGTACGGCAACCAGCACCAGGGGCGGCTGACCGCGAGCGGCGAGCCCTTCGACGAGCGCAAGCTGACCGCGGCGCACCGTACCTTGCCGCTCGATACTAGGCTCAAGGTCACCAACCTCGAGAATGGCAGGTCGATAGAGGTCAAGGTGAACGACCGTGGGCCTTATATCGCAGGGCGCATGCTGGATCTGTCGACGCTGGCGGCGAAGATGCTCGGGATGGAGAAGGAAGGTTTGGCGCTGGTGCGTATCGAGATCCTTCAACAGCAAGTGGCGGTGCTCGACTAGGGATGGTCCGAAGGAGATGATGAACGGCGCGGCCACGAGGCAATCCGCCGTGGCCGCGCCGGGTTCGGCGGCAGGATGATGACGAGCGAGAGGCAAATCTGGGAGGCAGCGATGCTGCTGGTCCGCCGCCACGGCGAGGACGCTGCGGATGTCGCAGGGCGTGAGGCGAAGAAGCACGGCAAGGGCGAGGATGACCTCACCTATGTCGTCTGGTGCTGGATTGCACGCGCTACCGCGGAGCTGATCAAGGCCGTGCCGGGGGAGGATGAGCGTGTGCACTGAGCGCCTGTTCCCCGGGGATCGGCGGAAACCGGTAGGGCGCCGGGAAGCACCAGCCCCGCTTGAGCCCTCTTCGGTCATGCTGGAGCCCCCCGACGCGGCGCAGATCGCGCGCGGCTTGGCCGAAAAGTACGGCGCCGAAGCGCTTGGCCTGGCGCAGGACCGGGCGCAGCGCGCCGCCGAGATCGGCGACGCGCTGGCACTCGAGGCTTGGCGGACAGTGATCGCGGCGCTGCACGCGCTGCTGCAGCCGATGGTGGACGCCTGACGCCGCAAGCGTCGGACCGCATCAGCGAATTCTCACCTATTAACCAAAGACTTCCGTTGCGCCGACGCGGCGCTCTCGTCCACCATGGGCGGCAGCGTTTCGGGAGCGGAAAATCGATGATTGTCGCCATTCTGCGTGACGCGTCCTGCGGCGGTTTCGCGGCCGCTTGCGCCCGCATCGAGACGCCGCGGCGTGCCGCCCGACCGGCGCCATGGTGATCAACCGCAACATATGGACCGTCGCCGCCTGGCTCGTGGCCAAGCATGGCGAGGCCGCGCCCAAGGTGGTGAGCGCGCGCATCGCCAAGCTGCGCCAGGGCGAGGTCGAACCCTCCGCGATCACGTCCTGGCTGCAGGTCGACCAGGCCGTCCACGAGCTCACCCGCGCGCCGGGCGAGGGCGAACCCATTAACTGAACGCTGCCGCAGCCGGGCGCGGATTGATCGCCTCTTGCCAATATGCTTCGCTTTCGGCGGGAGGCCCTCGACCATGGCGCGGCACATCGTCTGCCTGACCTTCGATTTCGACGCCCTCTCGGGCTTCATCGCCCGCGGCATGACCACGCCGACGCCGATTTCGCGCGGCGAGTTCGGCGTCGTCGCCTCCGAGCGCATCCTGGCGCTGCTGAGACGCTACGACCTACCGGCCACCTGGTTCATCCCGGGCCACACGCTCGAGACCTATCCCGGACCCTGCCGCAAGGTGTTCGAGGCCGGCCACGAGATCGCCCATCACGGCTGGACGCATGTGCCGCCCGCCAGCCTCTCGCGCGAGCAGGAGGAGGCAGGCCTCATCCGCGCCAACGATCAGATCAGGCGGCTCACGGGGCGGAGCGCGCGCGGCTATCGCTCGCCCTCCTGGGATCTGTCGCCGGTTACGGTGGAGCTGCTGCTCAAGCATGAGTTTCTCTATGACAGCAGCATGATGGGGCATGACTACCTGCCCTATCGCGCGCGCCAGGGCGACGTCATCGAGCTGGAGAAGCCGGCGGTGCTCGGGCCCGAGAGCCGGCTCGTGGAGATGCCGATCAGCTGGACGCTCGACGATTATCCGCATTTCGAGTTCGTGCGCACCGGCACCGCCATCCTCGGCGGCCTCAAGCCCGCCAGCGGCGTGCTGGAGAACTGGTACGACGATTTCGACTACATGACGCGGGTCCTGGACTGGGGGATCATCACCTATACCTGCCATCCCTTTGTCATCGGCCGCGGCCATCGCATGCTAATGCTGGAGCGGCTGATCGAGAAGCTGCGCGAGCGCCACGCCATCTTCCTCACGCTGGAGGACGCCGCGCGGGAATGGCTCGGTCGCGGTGCCGGCTAACAGCGGCGCGGCGCGGGCCCGCGTCGCGATCGCAGGCGGCGCGAACCTCCTCCTTCGCCCAATCCCTGCGCCTTCTGCACACACGGCGCTTCGGCATCTTCTGTGCCGCGAGCCTACTGTCGAATCTCGGCACCTGGGCGCAGCAGGTGGCCGAGCCCTGGCTTTTGCTGAGCCTCGGCGCATCGTCCTTTCTGATCGGACTCGACTCCTTCGCCATGGCGGCGCCGGTTTGGCTGTTGACGCTGCCGGGCGGGATCTTGGCGGATCTCGCTGACCGGCGCCGCATCATCGCCACATGCCAGTCGATTCAGATGCTGTGCCCGACCCTGCTGGTGGTGTTTCTGCTCACCGGCGTGGTGCA
>JASHRZ010000739.1 GCA_030037055.1 Alphaproteobacteria bacterium | reverse complement strand
GAACAGCGAAGGCCCGACCGGCCGGCGGTCCATCCCGAGGCCGAGGGAGGCTTCAGGTACAAAGTGATGCTGCCCACCCTCGTCTTCGACGTGGCGATGCCGATCGCCGCGTTCAGCCTGCTCACCCGCTATGGCGTTTCGACGCTCCTGGCTCTGGTGTTGGGCGGCCTCTTTCCGGCGATCAACAATCTCCGCGCCTGGGCCAGGTCGCGCCGGCTCGAACCGCTCGGACTGATCGTGATGAGTTTTCTGGTGATCGGCACGGCGACCTCGCTGATCTCGGGCAACGTGTTCTTCGCGCTGATGAAGGAGTCCTTGCTGACGGCCCTTCGCCTTCACGCGGGCTCGCGCGGCAGGAGCAGCATCGCTCCATAGCGCAGCACGAAGCCGGCGAAGGCGGCGATCCAGAGGCCGGCCGAGGCGATGAGCAGCGGCAGCGTCCAGGATTCGGCAAAGGCGGCGGCGACGCGCGCGATCGCGGCGAGACCGACCAGGATATAGATCAGGCTGGTGACCCGATCGGCGGACAGCGCGCGTCCGGTATGGCCGCGCGCGACGCGCGTCATCACCGCCAGAATCATCGTGCCGATCGCTCCGGCCGTGAGCGCGTGGATGGCGGCGCTTGGCGGCAAATCGGCGTCGAGCAGGACGAGGCCGAGCAGGCCCGCCCCCAGCACCAGCCACGCATAGCCGATATGAAGCACCAGGAGCAGCGGCTCCGCGGCCGCGGCGCCGCCGCGCCAGCGCAGCAGGCGCCAGAGATTGAGGGCCGCGCCGAGCAGCAGCAGCAGGCCCGGCGCGCGCAGCGCGGGAAAGAACGTCCAGCCGATCATTCCGGCATGGAGCGCGCCGAGCGCGGCGCGGTCGATCGCGCCATACACCGCCGGCAGATCGGACTCGCCGCGCCAGGCCAGCCAGTTCCGGGTAAAGCTCGGCACGATCCGCCCGGCTACTACCGAGATCAGCACGATAATCGCGGCGAGTGCGAGACGCCAGCCGAGCCCTGGCGGCACGGCGGCGCCCGCGGCGTCCAGATGCATCAGCAGATCGGCAACGGCGAGGACCGTCAGCGGCGCCGCCATCGGCAGGTTGCGCCAGTTCCTTCCGGCGACGATCTCCCGCGCGACGACCGCGAGCAGAACCGCCGGAAAGGACAGATCCGCGGCCATGGCGAGCCAGGACGGGATCAGTGCTGAGATCAGGCAGGCGATGCGGCCGAGCAGCCACAACGCGAGCAGCAGGGCAAGCGGCACGCCGCTCACCGGCAGCCGCTGCGTCCAGTTCGAGATCGCGGTGAGCAGGAAGCCGGCGATCGCCGCCATGACGAAGCCGAACAGCATTTCATGGATGTGCCAGGCGAGCGGATCGAACCGGCTTGGCAGGCCGACGCCGGTGGCGAAGAGGACGATCCAGAGCGCAACCGCGGCCGCCGCCCACAGCCCGGCGGCAAGAAAGAATGGCCGGAAGCCCAGGGCGAGAAAGGCCGGGACAGGACGAACTGGCGCGCGGCCCGCAAGGATGCTCATGACTGAACGCCGAGCGCCGCCGGCGCGACCCCTTCAACCGCATCCTTGCGCATCGCCATGCCTCGATTCCGCCGCGAGCCGCCGACGGGCGGCGGCGCTGCACCGTTCGTTGTAATATACCAACACGAGAGGTGATACTTATCGTCGCATTCCGGCGGCGGCCATGCGACGATCTGCCGCCGCGACGCCGGCATGCGATCATGCTTGGAGCGGGACCAGAAAAGATGCAGGCGAGGCGATCTCATGGATGACGTCGCGATCGCTCTGGCGATCCATGTGCTGGCCGTCGTGCTCTGGATCGGCGGCGTCGCGATGGTCACGACCATCCTGTTGCCGGCCCTGCGGCGGTTCAAGAGCGCCGAGGAAGGGATCGCGCTCTTCGCGGCGATCGAGCGTCGCTTTGCCTGGCAAGCGCGCGGCGCGACGCTGCTCGCCGGCGCCAGCGGCTTGTACATGGCCTATCGGCTGAAGCTTTGGCCGGCCTTCTTCAGCGTCGAGGGCTGGTGGCTCGACGCCATGGTTGCGATTTGGTCGCTGTTCACACTGATGCTGTTCTTGGCCGAGCCGCTCTTCCTCGACCGCTGGTTTCGGGCGCGCGCAAGGCGTGCTCCGGACAGCACCTTCGCGCTGGTGCAGCGAATGCACTGGGTGCTGCTCGCCCTTAGTCTGGCGACGATCCTCGGCGCCGTCGCCGGCAGCCACGGCCTGTCCTTCGGCTGACGGCGGCGACGGCAATCGCAGTCACACATCTTGCTCGCAGGGTGGCGATGTCGATGCGGCAAATCCTTCTCCGGCCATTCAGCTTGTTCGATTCACTTATCTCGCGGCTGTTGCTCAGCCCCCCTTGAGGCAAGGCTACCGCATATAAGGTTCACCACGGAGGCCCGGAGGACACGGAGAAGAGCGTGTGGGCGCGCGAAGCGCGCCATTCTTCGCCTCTCCGTGATCTCCGTGGTCAATCTTTTTCGTCGGTAGCGCGACGGCAAATGCAATTGCTCTGCCCTCGAGGGGGGAGGACGTAAGAGATGTGTGAAGGCCGGCCGCGCCGCGGCTCAGAAGCTGCCGAGATAATCCGCTTTGCCGATCTCCAGCCCGTTGTGGCGCAGGATGTCGTAGGCGGTCGTCACATGAAAAAAGAAATTCGGGAGGGCGAAGGCGAGGAGATAGTTCTGGCCGGAAAAGCCGACCTCCCGACCGCGCAGCTTGAGGGTGATCGCCCGCTCCTCGCTGCCGTCGATCTGGGCCGGGCGCAGGCTCCCAAGGAAAGCCACGGTCTTGGCAATGCGCTGCTTCAGCTCGGCAAATGTGGTCTCGGTGTCGGGAAAGCTCGGCACCTCGATGCCGGCGAGCCGCGCGGCACAGGATTTCGCGGCATCGCTTGCAGCCTGCACCTGGCGGCCGAACGGGAACATGTCGGGCGCAAGCCGCGCATTGATGAACACCGCGGGGTCGATCTTGCGCGCCTCGGCATGGGCGGCCGCCTTGTCGAGAAGCGTCGCGAGAATGCCAAGCGCGCGGGTGAAGGTCGGGATCGAGGCCTGGTACATGGAAAGCGGCATGGATCGGCTCCGTAGCGATGACGAGGCAAGCTCGGCGCAGGATCAGGCACCGATGCGTTCGAGCGGGCCCAGCGCCCGCTCGAGCAGCGGGCGAACCTGGGCTGCGAAGCGGTCGATGGAGCGCAGCGCCAGGGATTGCGGGGAATCGCCGGCCTGGAACTGCAGGAGATAATGGCAGGGTTGCGCCCGCCGGATTTCCTCGGCCATGCGCTCGGCGATGGTCTCGGCGCTGCCCACCAGCATGTGGCGGCCCATCTCCTCGAGGCTAGCTTCGCCTTGCCAGGGCTGCTCCACCAGCATGCCGCGCTCGATCTCCTGCCGGCGCTGGCGCAGGCTCTGCGACAGGCGGATCTGATGGCGCACATTGTCGAGAAAGCCGCGCGCCTCGGCGCTGCTGTCGGTGACGCAGACATGGCGCAGCACGGCAAAGCGCAGCCGCTCGGGCGCGCGGGCCTCGCCGCGCCAGACCTCCTCGAAACGCCGGCGCGCAGACGCCAGCATCTCGGCGGTGAAATGCCGCGGCGTGACCATCACCGCATAGCCCTTGGCGGCGGCGAGCCGGTGCAGAAGCGGATTGTCGCCGGCGACCCAGATGTCGGGCAAGCCGCGGCCACTGCGCGCGGCGATATGCGTCTGCGGCAGGCGGAAGTGCTTGCCTTCATGGCGGACGCTCTCCTCCGTCAGCGCGCGCTCGAGCAGGTCCATGAATTCGACCAGCTTGTCGACGGAATGCGCGAGATCCTCACCGAAGCGCTCGAACTCGTAAGGCTGATAGCCGCTGCCGACGCCGAGCACGAGGCGGCCATGGGTCAGCGCGTCCACCATGCCGATCTCGGAAATCAGCCGGACCGGGTGATAGAGCGGCACGACCACGACGCCGCTGGCGAGCTTGATGCGGCTGGTCTCGCCGGCGAGCCGCGCGATCATCATCAGCGGCGACGGGCAGACGCAGTAATTGGAGAAATGATGCTCGGCGAACCAGGCGATGGCGAAGCCCGCCTGCTCCGCCGCCCTTACCTGCTCGACCGCGTCGTCGTAAAGACGCTGCGCCGGCGTGCCGTGCCTGCGGTAGCCCATGAGATTGAACTGGCCGAAATCCATGCGTGCTCCCCGTGGCCTTTGCGCCGGCCGCCGGCGCGCGGAGCAGTATCGGCGATCGCCGTTGCGCGCTCAAGCAGGCGCGCCGGCTCAAGCGCGCTCGAAGGTGCCGACGAGCCGCCCGCGCGCGAGTGCGTGGCCGGCAAGCGATGCCAGGACCGCGGCAAGATCGAAGCGCTCGGCGAGGAGGAGCGGGCGATCGGCCGCAATGATCTCGAAGACGTAGCGGTGGGCGCCGTGGCCGCGCACCGGACGCGGGCCGGCATAGCCTCTCCGGCCGAAGGAGCCGCGGCCCAAGCGGATCAGGCCGCCGGCGGGAAGCGACAGCGCGCCTTCGGGCAAGCCCTGCCAAACCGGCGGAATGCCGGTGGCGAGCGCGTGAACCACGGGCCGCGGCAGCGGCGCATCGGGGTCCTCGATGACGAGCACGAGCTCGGCCGATGCTTCAGGGACCCCCGACCAGCGCAGCGGCGGCGAGATATTGTCGCCCACGCCGGTGCCGGCATGGCGCGGCGGAATGGCGGCGTACGCCGCAAAGGCGGGGCTTGCAAGCGCGATGCTGTCGGGCGCGCCGGCAAGCGCCGGCGCGTTCCAGGCGAGGTGCCGATCGCCGGCGCGGATCGCGCGCAGCGTCCTGCCGATGAGCCTCTCGATGGCGGGGTTCATCCTCACCTCCGGCCGCGGCGATGGCCGCCAACGGAAGCGACATTATCCGCCAGAGGCGGATGAGGCCGCGATTGAAGGCGGATTAGCAGCCCCGAGCACATGGCGCACCGAGCCGACGAGGTCTGCGGCGGAAACCGGCTTCTGCAGCGTTGCCCTCGCGCCGAGATTCTTGGCGATCCGGAGATATTCCGCCCATTCCTCGACGCCCGAGATGGCGATGATCGGCAAGTCCGGCCGCTCGCTCCGCAGCAGGCGCATGAGCTCGACGCCGTCCATCTCGGGCATCAGCATGTCGGTGACGACGAGATCGATGGACCGCTCCTTGAGGCGCTGCAGCGCGTCTCTTCCGTGGACCGCCATCACCGCTTGATATCCCGCGCGCTCCAGCATGCGGCCCAACAAAGGCCGCAGGTCCTCGTCGTCCTCGATGACGAGAACGGTCGCCGCCCCTGGCGCCGAGGACGGAACCGCCGCCGAGGATGCCGGAACCGGCACGTCGACCGCGTCGGCCGCGCCGGCGGCCGTTGGCGGCGTCTCCGCCGACACGAGACGCTCCTGCGGAAAGATCGCGCGCGCCGTCGTGCCCTTGCCGAGTTCGCTCTCAAGCTGCAGCGTTCCACCGTGCTGGCGCAGCATGATGACGACGAGCGGCAGGCCAAGGCCGGTCCCCTCGTGCCGCCGGCTGAGCGAGCTGTCAACCTGGACAAAGGGCTGCACGACCCGCGGAAGATCGGCTTTTGCGATGCCGATGCCGGTGTCGCGGACCGCAATCGTGAGGCCGCTGGCGGGCTCCGCGGATGCGCTGACTTCCACCTGCCCGCCCGGCGGCGTGAACTTCACCGCGTTTGTCAGCAGGTTCAGCACGATCTGCTTCAGCTTCCGGCTGTCCGCTCGCAGCCGCGGCAGATCGTCCGGAAGGACGAGCGTCAGCGTAAGGCCGGCTTTGTCGATCCGCGGCCGAAACAGCCTGCATGTCGCGATCAGAAGGTCGCGGCAATCGACGACGTCCTCGGCAAGCTCTATCGTGCCCGATTCGGCCTTGGTGATGTCAAGGATGTCGTTGATGATCTCCAGCAGGTGCTTGCCGCTGTCGCAGACATCCTTGGCGTAGGACCGGTAGCTCTCGTGACCCAACGGTCCATGCAGCTCGCCGACCATGAGTTCCGAGAAGCCGATCACCGCGTTGAGCGGCGTGCGAAGCTCATGGCTCATGGTGGCGAGAAAGTCGGTCTTGGTGCGGTTGGCGGCTTCGGCAGCCTCCTTGACATCGCGCAAGGCGGCGGCCGTCGCCTTGTGGCTGCGGACTTCGCGCTCCAGCTCCGAGCGCGATGCCACGACGCGCGCGTAGTAGACGGCCATTGCCGTCACGTAGGCGCCGGCGCAGAATGTCGAGAAGACGCCGATCGTCGAAAGCGCCTCGAGAGGCACATGCGTCGGGAAGTCGCCGACAAGCCGGTAAGCGAGATAGAAGATGCCGAGATCCGCCGCGAGCGCGCCGAGCACCACGCGCTGCAGCCGCGGTTCTTCTCCGAGGTAGAAGAAGGCGAGCAGAGGCATCGCGACGAGCCAGGGCAGGAAGGGCGAGCTGACGCCGCCGTAATGATAGGAGACGAACAGGACGATGAAGGCGAGGTTCTGAACCGAGAGCAGCGCGAGAAGCGTGAAACGGCCGGTCAGTCGCAGCAGCGGCGGAAAGCCCCAGAAGAGGACGATGGCCGCGGTCGGAACCCACAGCGCCGGTCCCGGCGCGGGGTCGAGCGCATAGAGAAACGCCATGATCGTCAGACCAAAGAATGGCCCAAAGAGGTGGCTGATCAGGAACATCCGCGCGCGTCGCCGGGCCTCGACATCGAGCTGCATCGCGCCCGGCGTGAGCCAGTCGAGCAGCCGAGCGAGCGCAAGCGGGAGGCGTCGCCCGCCGGCGACCGAGGCGCTGCCATCGATCGGTCGGCCGCGATCCGTCGCGGCAGAGGATGGATCGATTTGAACCATGAATAGGTGTATCACGTCGAGATGCGGCGCCGCACGCTCACATGCGCGATTTGTCGCTTTAGGCTAAGGTGCCGTTGCTTCGCTAATAATTCCTTTATACCCCTTCCGAGTGTGCCCATCCGCGGGCCGGCATGCTCCGATTTGCGCGGCATTGTTCGGCATCGGTCCTGTCCGCATGACCGCGGCCCGGTTCATCGGACGGGCGTCGCGGGTTTTTCTTGCCCGGTCGCGGCCAACGCACAATAACATCGACCGAAGTAAGGCCGGCGGGCGGAGACCATGATCGGGAATATAACGAAGCGATCGGGGGCTGCGCCGGCCGGCGTGATCATCGCCGGGGTGATCCTGCTCCTGGCCTGCCGGCCCGCCGCTTCTGAGCCGGCGCTGTGGCTTGCCAAGGGGCCGAAGGCGACGATCTATCTCTTCGGCACGATCCATGTGCTCAAGAAAGACGCCGCCTGGGAGTCGCGCGCGATCGCGCAGGCGCTGGCGCAGAGCCAGGAGCTGTGGCTCGAGATACCCGATCCCGGCGACACCAAGGAAGCACAAACGCTGACGGAGCAACTGGGCTTCGATCCGCAGCATCCGCTCTCCGCGAAGCTACCGGCGCCGGTGCTTGCGCATCTCGACGCGGCCGCCAAGGCGGTCGGCATGCAACAGGGCGAAAAAACGTTGGAGCCGATGCGCCCGTGGCTCGCCTCGGTGGCGCTCGAGAATGCGCTGCTGGTCCATGCCGGATACGATCCCGGCGGCGGCGTCGAGCCGCAGCTGCTGCGCCGGGCGGTGGCGGCGGGCAAGCCGGTTCGCGGCTTCGAGAGCATGGCTGAGCAGCTGCATTTCTTCGCCGACATGGCGCCCGCGCTCGAGCTTCAGATGCTCGAGAACACACTTCAGGATTTCGACAAAGGCGCGCTGGAGATCGATGCGCTAGCCGATGCCTGGATGCGCGGCGATGACGCCGGGATCACGCACGCGATCGTCGACGAGGTGCGCAAGCCTTTCCCGGCGCTCTATCGCACGCTCTTCGTCGAGCGCAACGAAGCCTGGGCCGCGGCGATCGCCGAGATGCTGCAGGGCTCGGGCGTGAGGTTCGTCGCCGTCGGCGCCGCTCATCTCGCCGGGCCGGACAGCGTGCAGGCGGCGCTCAAGCGGCGCGGCATCGCGGTCGAGCGGGTCGGCGCCGCAGACTAAGCGGGGCCCGGCGGAATGTATCGATCCCGCCTATCCCGCTCGTCCGGGGATTGTCGGATAAAAAGGGGGGACGCCGATGCAAAGCCTTAACGGTGCCGCCGCGGCGGTCGCCGCCTTGGCCGGCATCGCTCTTGCCGCCATGATCCTGCCGACGCCGGCGACGCGCAGATCGCGCGCGGCAAATATCTCGTGACCGTCACGAGCTGCAGCGACTGCCATACGCCCGGCAGTTTTCTCGGCCACGCCGACCAGCGGCGCTTTCTCGGCGGCTCCGAAGTCGGCTTCGCCACGCGCGGGCTTGGCGTCTTCGTCGGCGCCAATTTGACGCCCGACAAGGAGACCGGCCTCGGGTCTTGGACGCGGGCGCAGATCATCGCCACCTTCACCACCGGCAAACGTCCCGACGGGCGCCAGCTGGCGTCGATCATGCCCTGGACAGTCTACGCCAGGCTCTCGAAGGCGGATGCGCCGGCGATCGCCGCCAATCTGCAAAGCCTGCCGCCGGTGAAAAACGCGGTGCCGGGACCCACGGACACGGTCTCGGTCTTCGTCATGGATGTGCTGCCGGCCGAGGCCTACAACCGCCTGCCGCCGGGCGCCGCCCCAAGCGGGCAGATAGCGCTTCAGTCCGCGCGGCCCGCGACCCATGTCGCCCAATCCACCGCGTTCATCCTCGCGTTGCACGATGTCTGTGGATGGCCGGGTCTCGGCCTCGGCCGGCCTGCCTCCGCCGAAGCGAAGCCGCTTCGGCTTCGCGCAGACAGACCCGAGCATGACGGGTCCGGCCCGCCAACGGCTAAGACCTCTTCTGCTCCTCGAGTCTGCGGACGAGGAGAGCGATCTTCCGCCACTTCGCCGCCTGGCCTTCCAATTCGCATTGCAGCAGGTTCTTCGAGCGTCGTTCCGCCTCTAGAGCGGCATTGGCGCCGTGATTGGCGAGCATGGCCCGCGCCGCACGGTCGATTTCCTCATCCACCGGCGCCTCGGCGGGCGTCCTCTGGCGACCGCGGGGGCCGCGCGCTCGAAGAATCATCGGGTCAGCCGGCGCTCGACGCAACGCCGTTTACAATGCGCTCCGACTTGGCCGCGACGCGCAGGGCCGAGCGGAAGGCGATGAAAAACGGGATGCGCATGGGATCTCTCGGTTTCGCGCGCCCGATTGTGCCGCCAAATGGTTACGCAGCACTTATCGCCGGGCGCATTTCGGGCTTCCCCTTCGCCTTTGTTGCCGAAAATCCGTCTCAAGGTTTAGGCGATTGGTCGTCGCGCCCCGCGCTCTTCCATTCGCGTCATCAGGCGCCGGTGCATTGGAGCCGGCCGGAACGCGATCGGGCAAGCCTCGCCAGCGCGCATTCTTAAGAGAAGATTAGGGAAAGCGCCGATCTTGTCTGGCCGCCGGCAATCGCCATCGGCGCCGGGGCCGTCATCCGGACTCGATCGATCAGCGACCGCCGCCCGCGACGACCGCAGCGCTCTCCCGAAACCGCGGACGGCGCCGCCGCCGCGCGGTTCCTCGGGGATCATCGACCTCAGGAAGTGATCAGTGCTTCAAGCTCGCGCTCCCCGCGAAGACTGTCGAGGTCGCGGCCGATGGTGACGATGGCGAGTTTCCGATCGCCGCGGCGGAAGGTGGCGCGGCAGTCTCCGGCTTCGAGCCGCCCGTCCATCTCGATCCTGTCCCATCGCTCGGCGTGACCGACATAGGAAATCGTGAGATCGTAGTGCTGGCTCCAGAAGAACGGGACGGCGTCGAAGCGCTCGCGCCGCCCAAGGATGTTGCGCGCGGCCGTCTGCCCCTGGCGCTCGGCGACCACCCAGTGCTCGACGCGAATTCGCTCGCCGGTGAGCCGGTCGGGCCAGCGCGCGACATCGCCGGCGGCAAAGACGCCGGCCGCGCTCGTCTGGAGGTACTCGTTCACCAGGATACCGCGCTCGACGGCGAGCCCCGCCCGTTCCGCGAGCGCCGTCGCCGGACGGACGCCGACGCCGATGACGACCAGATCGGCCGCGAGCGTCTCGCCGCTTTCGAGCGTGACGCGGCCATCCCCGATCTCGGCGGGCGTCGTGCCGAGATGGAAAACCACGCCGCGACGCGCATGGAGCGACTGGATGAATTTGCCGATCTCCGTTCCCATGATCCGCGCCATCGGCACGTCCTCCGGCGCCACCACTTGGACCTCGAGCTTTCGCGCGCGAAGCGACGCCGCGACTTCGAGGCCGATGAAGCTCGCACCGATCACCACCACCCGCTTCGCCCAAGAAGTCTTGGCGATCAGCGCGCGGCTGTCGGCGAGGGTTCGCAGGTAGTGCACCTGCGGGCGATCGGCGCCGGGAACGGCGAGCCGGATCGGATCGGCGCCGGTGGCGATCAGCAGCGCATCGTAGGCGCAGCTTCCGCCATCCTCCAGCCTCACCTCCCGGTTCGCGGTATCGATCGCGCCGGCCCGGCAGCCGAGCCTCAGCTCGATGTCGTGTTCTCTGTAGAATTCCGCCGATCTCAGGGGAATCCAATCCTCAGGCGCGTTGCCGGCGAGGTAGTCCTTCGACAGGTTGGGGCGGTCGCAAGGCGGGAAGTCGTCGGCGCTGATCAGGGTGATCCGCCCGGAATAACCCTCGTTGCGCAACGTTTCCGCCGCGGCATTGCCGGCGGCGCCGCCGCCGAGGATGACAACCGATCCCGGCGTTCCGGCCGCCGGCGGGCGCCGTTGCCGCACCGGTCGCTCGTGTTTCTCGCGGACATGGACGGCATCGCCGCGCCGCTCGACGCGCCAGCGGGAGACAGGGTTCAGCGCCGGCGCGCGTAGCGCCTCGCCCGTGCGCAAGCTGAAACAGGCGTGATGCCAGGGGCAGCGGACGGTGTCGTCGACGAGGAGACCCTCGGCGAGCGGGCCGCCGTAATGCGTGCAAGCGGCGCCGATGGCGAAAAACTCGGCGCCGCGCCGCGCCAGAAGCACCGGCTCGCCGCCGGCATGGCCGAGCAGCATCGCCCCGTCCGCGAGCATCGAGACGGGAACGCCTTGGGTGAGATCGGGTCCGAGGAGGGGTGTCTGTCCTTCGCTCATGGGAATCTCCGTAATGCCGAGGCTGCGCCGGGCACGGCCACATCGCCCAATGAAGACCCGAGCGGGCCGTCAGGGGTCGTGCGAGCGGGTGCTGCGTTGGATATTACCGCGGCGCCGTCAGGTTTTGCGCGTTTCGATCAGTGCCAGGAACTCCCTCCGGGTCTGCGGGTCGTGGCGGAATGCGCCGAGCATGCGACGGGTGAGCAGCGCCGTGCCGGGCTTGTGCACGCTGCGCGTCCTCATGCATTGATGCCGCGCCTCGATCGAGCACCCGGTCGATGAGATTGGCGATCTGTGCCGTCATCTTTTCCTGGATGGTAAGCCGCGCGGCATAAGCGTCGACGACCTGCGCCAGTTTGGAGATGCCGACCACCCGCTGGTCCGGCAGATAGCCGATATGCGTCGTGCCGATGATCGGCGCGAGATGGTGCTCGCAATGGCTCTTGAAGGGGATGTTCCGCAGCACGATCATCTCGTCGTAGCCCTCGACATCCTCGAAGGTGCGATCGAGCCAAGCCTCCGGGTCGCCGGCGTAGCCGCGGCACCACTCCTTGAATGCCCGAGCGACGCGGGGAGGTGTCGATCAATCCCTGGCGCGACGGCTCGTCGCCAGCCCATCCGATGAGCGTGCGGACGGCTTCTTCGGCCATTTCCCGGCTTGGAGGTTTCGTTTCCGGCTCGACCCGCGACGCGCGATCGGGGCGCGGGAATTGGTGCGCCGGGACCTTGGTCATCCATGCTGCGCCCTCAGCCATGGCAATCTCCATTTTCGACGCTCATGCCGCCAC
>JASHRZ010000738.1 GCA_030037055.1 Alphaproteobacteria bacterium | reverse complement strand
CTGCGCTACGGTTTGATGCGATGCTCGTTGTGACCTACGATCCTTGGATGGTGGCGGCGTCGGTCGTCATCGCCATCATGGCCTCGTTCACCGGTCTCAGGCTGGCGAGCGGGCTCAGGGCATTGGCGCCGGGCCGGCGCAAGCTGCAGATCGCCAAGGCGGCCTTCGCGCTGGGCGCCGGCATCTGGTCGATGCATTTCGTCGCCATGCTCGCGCTGCGGCTGCCGATCGCCATCGGCTACGACGCCTTCCATACCTTGAGCTCGGCGCTGATCTCGATCCTCATCACCGGGCTCGGCCTTGCCCTGATGTTCCTCGGCGAGCGCAGCCTGGTGCGGACGGTCCAAGCGGGCGCGCTGACCGGTCTCGGCATCGTCAGCATGCACTATGTGGGCATGGCGGCGATCTCGGGCTATTGCTCGGTGAGCTATGTCCCCACCGGCTACTTCGTGTCCTCGGCCATCGCCATCCTGTTCTCGATCTGCGCCTTGCGCCTCGCCTATGGACGCCGCACGCTGCTCGAGCTTTCGCTGGGAGCCGTGGTGCTCGGCGTGACCATCGCCGGGATGCATTACTCCGCCATGGCCTTCACCCGCTTCACCCAGCTCGCCGATGCGCAGCCGGTGGCCGCGCCGATCATCCAGTCCGACTACCTCGCGCTCATCGTCGCGGTCGCCGTCTTCGTCGTCTGCGGGGTTTTCCTGCTGACGGCGCTGCCGCTCGAGGGCGCCGGCGAGCGCTTGCTGCCGGAAGCCGCTTCGGCGGGCGCGCCCGCCCGCGCTCCGGCGAGCGAAGGCGGCGAGCCGGTCGCCGCTGCCGCCGGCGAGCGCCCGCGCCTGCCCTACGAACAGCACAACGCCATCCATTTCGTCGATGCCGAGCGCATCCACGCGATCAAGGCGGAAGGCCATTACACCCGCCTCTACGACGGCGCCGAGGTCTATTTCTGCCCCTGGTCGATCTCCAAGGTCGAGGCGCATGTGGCCGGGCACTCCTTCCTGCGCACCCACCGCAGCTTCCTGGTGAATATCCGCCATGCCAGGGCTTTCCAGCGCAAGGACGACAAGGCCTGGCTCGTTGTCCCTGCCGTCAAGGAGGCGATGGTCCCGGTGAGCCGCTTTCATGTCGCCGAGGTCCGTCGCGCCTTGGGCATCTAAACGAAGCCTCGGCTCCCGTCATTCGTGCAGCTATTCCGCCATTCGTGCATTTGCCCGGTGAGCGGTTGATTTGGTCTACCCTCGCCGCTCGAGCAGCGCCATCCTGGCGCCAAAATCAGGCGCGTCGGGACGGTTGAGCCGGCCCCGGACAGCCGCGTGATCGAACGCAAAAGGGGAGGAACAAAAGGTGATCCCGCCAGGATTCGAATATCACCGCCCGCGGAGCCTCGACGAGGCAATATCGCTGCTCGCCGCCCATGACGACGCGGCTCGCGTCATCGCCGGCGGCCACAGCCTGATCCCGATGATGAAGCTGCGCCTCGCGGCGCCGGAGCATCTGGTCGATCTCCAGGACATCGCCGAGCTGCACGCCATCCGCAGCGAAGGGCAGAATCTGGTCATCGGCGCGATGGCGACCCAGGCGGAGATGATCGGCTCCGAGCTGCTGGCGAAGGCCTGCCCGATCCTAGGCGAGACCGCGCTGCAGATCGCCGACCCGCAGGTGCGCTATGTCGGCACCATCGGCGGCAATGTCGCCAATGGCGATCCCGGCAACGACCTCCCGGCGGTGATGATGGCGCTGGGCGCGGTCTACCGCGCCAAGGGACCCAAGGGCGAGCGCGACATCGCGGCGCGCGATTTCTATCAGGGCACCTTCCTCACCGCGCTCTCCTCTACCGAGATCCTAACGGCCGTGCGGATCCCGACGCCGCCCGCCGGCCACGGCTACGCCTATGAGAAGCAGAAGCGCAAGGTCGGCGACTACGCCACCGCCGCCGCCGCCGTGGTCCTGACGCTGTCGCAAGGCAGCTGCAGCAGGGCGGCCGTGGCGCTCACTAACGTCGCGGGGACGCCGCTCTTCGCCCTGCACGCCGGGCAGGCGCTGGTCGGCACGCGGATCGATGGCACCGCCATCGACGCCGCGGTGAAGCACGCCACCGCGATCGCCCAGCCTGCCGCCGACCAGCGCGGCCCCGCCGACTTCCGTACTCACCTCGCCGGGGTCATGGTCCGGCGGGCGATCCAGCGCGCCAAAGAGCGCGCGGCCTGACCGGGAGGAGAGCCTCATGTCCAGCAAGATGCCGATCAAGCTCACCGTCAACGGCCGCGCCGTCGAGGCGCTCGCCGAACCGCGGACGCTGCTGATCCATTTCCTGCGCGAGGAGCTCAGGCTCACCGGACCGCATATCGGCTGCGACACCAGCCACTGCGGCGCCTGCACCATCGACTTCAACGGCAAATCGGTGAAGTCCTGCACCGTCTTCGTGGCCCAGGCCAATGGCGGCACGCTGCGGACCATCGAGGGCATGGCCGCCGCCGACGGCACGCTCCATCCGCTGCAGGAGGCATTCCGCGAGCATCATGGCCTGCAATGCGGCTTCTGCACCCCGGGCATGATCACCCGCGCCTGGCGCCTGCTGCAGGAGAACCCGAACCCGACCGAGGCCGAGATCCGCGCCGGCATCTCCGGCAATCTCTGCCGCTGTACCGGCTATCAGAACATCGTCAAGGCGATCCGCGCCGCCGCGGACCGTCTGAGCACCGCCAAGGAGGCCGCAGAATGAGCGCCGCCCCAGAGACCGCCGAAGCACGCACGCAAAAGCTCGAAGGCCTCGGCACCAAGCGCAAGCGCGTCGAAGATGCGCGCTTCACCCAGGGCAAGGGCAATTACGTCG
>JASHRZ010000737.1 GCA_030037055.1 Alphaproteobacteria bacterium | reverse complement strand
GAGGAGATGCGCGTCGCCTTGCGCTATGCGGCGCTGCGCGCGCGCCACACCGGCGGCAAGGTGGCGCTGCTCTATGTCATAGAGCCTTCCGACCTCCAGCAATGGATTGCCGTCGAGAGCCTGATGCGCGAGGAGCGGCGCGAGGAGGCGGAGGCGTTGCTGCAAAAACTCTCGAGCGAGATCGCCGACCTCTGCGGCGGCCTGCCCATAATCTATATCCGCGAGGGCAGGCGACGCGACGAATTACTGGCCCTGCTCGACGAGGAGCCGAGCATCTCGATCCTGGTGCTGGCCGCGGGCACCGGCCCCGAAGGGCCGGGACCGCTGGTGACGCATCTCGTCGGCAAGATGTCGGGCAAGATGCGCGTGCCCATCACCGTCGTTCCCGGCAGCCTCACCGACGCGCAGATCGCGGCGCTGACCTAAGCGCCGCCCGAAACTTCCGGTACATCTGCGGCCGCGGCCCCGCCAATAACCCTACCTGCCAAAGGGTTGACTTGGGCGGGCTTTGATCCAAGGTACAACAGCGACCGACCGCCCCAGGGCCAGAGGACGACATGTTCATCCAGACCGAGCCGACCCCCAACCCGGCCACGCTCAAATTCCTGCCGGGGCGGACGGTGATGGCGCAAGGCACCGCCAATTTCACCGATCCCGGCGCCGCCGCGCGCTCGCCGCTGGCGCAGCGGCTGTTCGCGCTGCCGGGGGTGGCCGGCATCTTCCTCGGTGCCGATTTCATCACCGTCAGCAAAGATGACGACGCCGACTGGTACCAGCTCAAGCCCTCGGTGCTCGGCGCCATCATGGAGCATTTCACTGCCGGCCAGCCGGTGATCCTTGAGACCGACGCCGAAGCCTCCGAGGCGGAGGAGGAGGGCGATGAGATCGTGGAGCAGATCAAGGAGCTGCTCGAGACGCGCGTCCGTCCGGCCGTGGCGCAGGACGGCGGCGACATCATCTTCCACCGCTACGAGGACGGCGTCGTCTATCTGCACATGCAGGGCTCGTGCTCGGGCTGCCCGAGCTCGACCGCGACGCTCAAGGCCGGCATCGAGAACATGCTGCGCCACTATGTGCCGGAAGTGGTCGAAGTGCGCGCGATCTGAACGCGCGCGCTAGCCTTTATCGGTCGCCATCGCGCTTGCCACGATCGCCGCAACATCGCTCGCGCCGCCCTCGCGCCTGAGGCCGTCGACGACCCCGGTCCGGTCCTCGGCCGGGCGGTTCTGGCTCATCTTCCATTTGCCCTCGAGCCTGACGATGGCGAGTTCGAAGCCGATGATCGCCTTCAGCATCCCGGCGATGAAATCCTCCGGGGCGTCGGTCACTTTCCAGGGCTCGGCGCGGCGCTGCTCATGGGTGTCGGTGAGCCGCGTGACGATGCGGCGGAGCGGCTCGGCATCGTCGAAGAAGCGCAGCCGGCCGGTGGCATGGATGGCGACGTAGTTCCAGGTCGGCACAACCTTCCCAGTCTGCGCCTTGGTCGGGTACCAGCCGGGCGAGACATAGGCGTGGGGGCCGGTGAAGACGGCGAGCGCGTCGACCTCGGGCTTCAGGCTCTGCCATTGCGGATTGGCGCGGGCGATGTGGCCGGTGAGCGTGCCGAAAGGCGCGGGCTCGGCATCGACCAGCATCGGCGCATGGCTGGCGCAAAGTCCGTTCTGGCCCAAGGTGACGAGCGTGCCGAGCGCGATCTGCCGGATCGCCTGATGCAGCACCTCGACGCGGTCTTCGCGGAAATTCGCGGGGAGGTACACCTCGCTCTCCCTTGTCGGCCGCCGCCACTATAGGATTGCGCCGGGCCGGCCGCTACATTATCGGCGCCGGGGCCTCCGCGTCGCTCAGCACCGGATATTGCCGGGAATTGAAGAGCTGGTAATGCCACCACTCGTTGCGGTAGAAATCCCATCCCGCCGCGCTCATCAGCCCCAGCAGAAGAAAGCGGTTCCGCTGCGCCGCGAGCGGGATCTCGGTATTGGCGTGGTGCGAGAGCGGCGTGAAGGCGTCAAAGGCGGTTCCCATGTCGAGCTCGTTCCCGGCGGCGTCGATCAAGCCGAGATCGATGGCGACGCCGCGCGAATGCGGCGAGCCTCGGCGGGGGTCGGCGAGGAATTCAGGATTGGGACAGGCGTTCCACAGCAGCCACTGCGCCTCCGAAGGGCGGAACGCGTCGAAGAGCTTGAGCCGCAGCCCCAAGGGCCGCGCCAAGGCGACGGCGCGGACGAGTCGCGCCTCGGCCTCGGGATGGAGATAGCACCGGGCGTTGCGGTAGATCGGCTTCCCCGTCAGGTTCTGCGCTGTAGCATAAGCAAGGGCGATGAGGACATCGTGGCTTTCGCGCGTGATCTCGACGAGCGACATGGGCGGCCCGAGGGGATGAGGACGGGGCACTCTCCTAGCACGCCGCGGCGGGAGCGGCGAGCGTGGTGAGCGTGCTCGCCTTCGACACCGCCGGCGCTTCCTGCTCCGCGGCGGTGCTGCGCGCCGGCACGCTGAGCGCGCGGCGCTTCGCCGCCATGGCGCGTGGCCACGCCGAGGCGCTGATGCCGATGATCGCCGCGGTGCTCGAGGAGGCGGAAATGCCGGTGGACGCATTCGATGTCATCGCCGTCACCGTCGGTCCCGGCGCCTTCACCGGCTTGCGCATCGGTCTCGCCGCGGCACGCGGCCTTTCGCTCGCGAGCGGCGTGCCGGTGGTGGGGATCACCAGCTTTGCCGCGATCGCGGCCCAGGCCGCGCCGGCGAGCACTGGGCGGAAGCTGGTGGTGGCGCTCGACAGCAAGCGGCGGGAATTCTACCTTCAGGCATTCACGGGCGAGGCGCCGCTGGGGGAAGGGGCTCTGGTGGCGCCGGAGGATGTCCCGGCCTGGCTGCCCGCGGCGCCGTTGCTGCTGGCGGGCGACGCCGCGCCGGCGCTGGCGCGGCTCATTGCGGGCGAGCGCGAGGCGCTGCTCGCCGACGGCCCC
>JASHRZ010000736.1 GCA_030037055.1 Alphaproteobacteria bacterium | reverse complement strand
CATGGATCGCCTCGGGTGCGGCGGCGATCTCCTGCGCGAGCGCGCGGCCGGGAAAGGCCAGATCGGGATTGCGCGTGAAGGCGCCGGTGATGGTCTCGTGGTGATTGATCACCGCGTGGCTTGCGCCGAGCTTCAAGCGCGACAGCCCGTCCGGCGCGCCGGCGACGACGATGTCGCAGCCGAGCAGCAGGCGCGCGCCGCCGGCGGTGATGCGCGCCGCATGGATGGCGTCGGGCGCGGCGGCGACGCGGATATGGCTCAGCACCGCGCCGCCTTTCTGCGCGAGCCCGGTCATGTCGAGGATGGAGCAGCCCTTGCCCTCGAGATGCGCCGCCATGCCGATGAGCGCGCCGATGGTGACGACGCCGGTGCCGCCAATGCCGGCGACGAGCATGTCATAGGGCTCGTCCAACGCCGGCAGCACCGGCTCCGGCAGGAGCGGGATCTCCTCATGGCCCTGCGGCGCCCGATGCTTGCGCAAGCTGCCGCCATGCACGGTGACGAAGCTCGGGCAAAAGCCTTCGACGCAGGAGAAATCCTTGTTGCAACTCGACTGGTCGATGGCGCGCTTGCGCCCGAACTCGGTCTCGGCCGGCACCACGGAGAGGCAATTGGAGGTGCGCGAGCAATCGCCGCAGCCCTCGCAGACCTGCTCGTTGATGAAGGCGCGCTTCGGCGGATCCGGGAACTCGTGGCGCTTGCGCCGGCGGCGCTTCTCGGCGGCGCAGGTCTGGTCGTAGACGAGGACGCTGACGCCCGGCGTCTCGCGCAGCTCGCGCTGCACCTCGTCGAGCTTCTCGCGGTGGAACACGGGGACATCGGCGGCAAAGCCGGCATCGCTCGGATATTTGTCGGGCTCGTCGGTGACGACGACGATGCGCTTCACGCCCTCGGCCGCGAGCTGCCGCGTGATCTGCGGCACGGTCAGCATGCCGTCGATCGGCTGGCCGCCGGTCATGGCGACCGCGTCGTTGTAGAGAAGCTTGTAGGTGATGGTGACGCCGGCGGCGAGCGCGGCGCGGATGGCGAGGATGCCGGAATGGTAATAGGTGCCGTCGCCGAGATTGGCAAAAATGTGCCGCGTTTCGGTGAAGGGCGCCTGGCCGATCCAGGGCGTGCCTTCGCCGCCCATTTGCGTCACGGTCGCGGTGTCGCGATCCATCCAGATCGCCATGTAGTGACAGCCGATGCCGGCCGTGGCGCGGCTGCCTTCGGGAACGCGCGTCGAGGTGTTGTGCGGGCAGCCCGAGCAGAAATAGGGAATACGCTCGATCGGCGCCTTGGCGCTCTTGAGCTGCCGTTCGAGGGCGTTGAGATAAGCGAGGCGGTCGGCGATGCGCGGCGACGCGTAGAAGCGCTCGATGCGCGCCGCCACGACGCGCGCCACCAGCGCCGGGTCGAACTCGCCGGCCTCGGGCAGCAGCGGCGCGCCGCGCTCATCCGTCTTGCCGACGATTCGCGGCCGCGCTTCCATGTCGTAGAGGATGTCCTTGAGCTGACGCTCGACCACCGGGCGCTTCTCTTCGACCACCAGAATCTCTTCGAGCCCGGCGGCGAAGCGGCGGATGCCGGTGGGCTCGAGCGGCCAGGTTAGCGCCACCTTATAAAGGCGCAGCCCGATCGCCGCCGCGAGCCCCTCGTCGATGCCGAGATCGGCAAGCGCCTGGCGCAGATCGAGATAGGCCTTGCCCGACGCGACGATGCCGAGCCGCGCCTTGGGGCTGTCGAGCATGACGCGGTCGAGCCGGTTGGCGCGGGCAAAGACCGCCACCGCCGGCAGCTTCCACTGCCGCAGCCGGCGCTCGATCTCGAGCGCGTTGTGGTCCGGCCAGCGGATGTTGAGCCCGCCCAGCGGCAGAGCGAAATCCTCGGGCAGCACGATGCGGACGCGATCGGGATCGACGTGGACCGACGCCGAATTGTCCATGGTTTCGGCGATCGCCTTGAAGCCGACCCAGCAGCCGGAATAGCGCGACAGCGCCCAGCCATAGAGACCGAGATCGAGGATGTCCTGAATGCCCGCCGGATTCAGCACCGGCATCGAGGCATCGATGAAAGCGTATTCGGATTGATGCGGCAGCGTCGAGGATTTGGCGGCGTGGTCGTCGCCGGCAATGGCGAGAACGCCGCCATAGGGCGCCGTTCCCAGCGCATTGGCGTGCTTGAAGACGTCGCCGGTGCGATCGACGCCGGGCCCCTTGCCGTACCAGAAGGCGAAAACGCCGTCATACTTGGCGCCGGGAAAGAGGCCGACCTGCTGCGTCCCCCAGACCGCGGTAGCGGCGAGATCCTCGTTGACGCCGGGTTGAAAGCGGATGTGGTTGTCGGCGAGGAGGCGCTTCGCCTGCCAGAGATTCTGATCGAGGCCGCCGAGCGGCGAGCCGCGATAGCCCGAGATGAAGCCGGCGGTATCGAGTCCCGCGGCTAGATCGCGCCGGCGCTGCATCATCGGCAGGCGCACCAGCGCCTGAATGCCGCTCAGATAAACGCGGCCGGTAGCGAGGGTGTATTTGTCGTTGAGGGTGACAGAAGCAAGCGCCATCAGACACTCCCGTGTCGTCTCGTTCGGCTCCGCCTTGGGACAAACGTCTGAGCTTCGCCGGAGAGCTCCGCCTACGCCCGAATTCACTGCGCCGCGCATCGCGAGGGACGGGTGGTTCTGCCGCCCGTCGCCACGCCGCGAGAGGGAGCCACGCGAAAAAGCCTAGCACCGCTCGGTGAGGGAGGGTCTGCGAATCTGCTACAGAAACGCTGCCGCATTGGTTAAAATCACTCTCCAACGGGAGTTTGTTGGAGATTATCGCTATGGCCGAGCTCGACCCTCTCGACATCAAGATTCTGAACGCGCTGCAGGAGGACGGCCGGATCACGACCCTCGAGCTGGCCGAGCGCGTCGGCTTGTCGCCGACGCCTTGCGCGCGGCGCGTGAAGCGCTTGGAGGATGAAGGGCTGATCGACCGCTATGTCACCTTGCTCAATGCCGAGCGTCTCGGCATCGGGCTCAACGTCTTCGTCAATGTCCGGCTGCGCAGCCAGACGAAAGGCGCGATCGACATCTTCGAGAGAGAGATCAAGGGGCTGCCGGAAGTGGTCGAATGCTATCTCCTCACCGGCGAGTATGATTACCTCCTGCATGTGCGCGTCGCTGACATCGCCGCGCTCAGGGCCTTCGTGCGCGATCACCTCGTCGTCAATGAAAGCGTCGGCGCGACGCATTCGAGCATCGCGCTCGAGCAGAC
>JASHRZ010000735.1 GCA_030037055.1 Alphaproteobacteria bacterium | reverse complement strand
GATGTCGATGCCTCGAGCCGCGACCTCCAGGCCGCGCGCGACCGGCTCCTGCGGCTGGTGGAGACCGCCAACGCGTTAATGGGCCGGGTGACGCAGACCGGCGTCGAAACCGTCGACACCCCGTTCGTTCGCCGGGCGCAGGACACCGCAAAGCGCATTGCCGAGGTGTTCGAGCAGGCGCTCCTGCGCGGCGAGATCGCGCTCGAGGATCTCTTCGACGAGAATTATGTGCCGATTCCCGGCACCGATCCGCCGCAGGCGATGACGAAATTGGTTCCTCTCGCCGACCGGCTGCTCATGCCCATCCACGACGCCGTGGCCGCCTCGGACGCCCGGATTGCGATCGCCGCCTCCTTCGATCGCAACGGCTATGCGCCGACGCACATGACGAAATATTCGCAGCCGCAAGGAGCGGATGTCGAATGGAACCGTGCCAATTGCCGCAATCGGCGCATCTTCACGGATCGGGTCGCGCAGGCCATGGCCATGAACCGGGAGCCGTTCCGCCTGCAAGCCTTCCGCCGCGACCTGGGCGACGGCACCTATGCGACGGTGAAGGATGTCGCCGCCCCGATCGTGGTGCGCGGCCGCCACTGGGGCAATTTCCGCATGGCCTACAAGGCCTGAGGCGCCGGCGCGCGCGCGTCGGAGCGCCGGCGAGTGGGCTGCCGATGTGATCAGGCCGCGGTTCGGCCCGACTTGCCAAGTCGCGCGCGCCGGTTCACCGTCTCGATCGCACTGCGCTCGTGCGCACGCGACGCGCTGCGTCGAACCGGCGTTCCGCCCATGAAACTCGCCCGCCGCCTCGTGCCCCTTGCCGTCATGCCGCGCGCGCCGGACGTCGCGGCCAAGCGCGCGCGCGACCGGTACGGGCGGATTTCCGCCTGCGGTCCGCGGAGCGCGATCCGTCGGCGTCCGGAGATCGCGCTCTCGGCAGCGGCCGGCATCGCTCTGGCCTTGCCGTCGATCGCCGCAGCGGCCGGCGCGCCCTCCATGCCCCGGATCCTAGCCGCCGTGCCCCGCGCGGTCGGCGCCGACGGTCCCCTCGCGTCCGAGCGCGGCGTCACGCTCGCCGCCGCCGCGACCGACGGCGGTTCGACCGGCTCGGCGGAGGTCGCGTTCGCTCCATTGGATTCGACCTGGCGGATGCGCCTCAATGTCGAGAGCAACGTCAGGGGCGTCGTGGTTGCGTCGATCGCGCCGGAGAGCCCCCTGGCGCGGCTCGGCATCGCGCGCGGCGACGTCATCGAAGCCATCAACGAGGAGGCCGTGGACACGCCCGAGCAGGCCGCCGCGATGTTGACTCAGTTCTGTGGCGGCAGGCGCGGCGACAGAAGCCTGTCGATCCTGTTCAATCGACGCGGCGTCCATCGCTTTCTGGTCGATCCCGCCTGGTGCCGGAATGCGGCGGCGCCGCGCTCGGACGCAGGCGAGTCCGCACGGTGACGGCGTCTGAGGCTTAGTCGGGGCCTTCGGCCGGCTCGAACTGGCGCTTGTCTCGCAGCACCGAGATCGACAGCGTCTTGTGCAGCGAAGGGTCGTCGACGCAGCAGAGCCTTGCGTGCTCCAGCCCGTCCGCGCCGACGAACACCGATTCGACCTCCCAGATCCGCGCCTGATGGCCCCACAGCCGCAGCTTGATATCGCGGTATCGCCGTCCCGTCCCGATGATCGCGCCCTCTGCCATGGCTCGATGCGCCTCCCCCACGCCCAAGTGTTATGTCCGTGCGCGGCGGCGAGGCGCGCGACGGCGCGCCGCGCCGCGACCGCTCTATTTCAGGTCGTCGATCGACGTGATGATCCTGCTCGCCAGCCCGTACTCAATCGCCTCGGCGGCCGACATCCAATAGTTCCGGTCGGTGTCCTTGCGCACGCGTTCCACCGGCTGTCCGGTCTCGGCGGCGATGATCTGACTCAGCCGCTCGCGCATCTTGAGGATCTCGCGCGCCTCGATCTCGATGTCGGTGGCGGGGCCCTGCACGCCGCCCATCGGCTGATGCAGCAGGAAGCGCGTGTTCGGCAGGCAGAAGCGCAGCTTCTTCTCGCCGGCGGCATAGATCAGCGCGCCGGCCGAGGCGACCCAGCCGGTGCCGATCATGTAGATGGGCACGCTGCCGCGCACGAATTTGATGATGTCATGGATGGAGTCGCCGGATTCGACATGGCCGCCCGGCGAGTTGACATAGATCTGAATGGGTTTCGCGGATTCATCCGCGAGCGCCAGGATCCGGGCGACGACGTCGC
The DNA here is from genome assembly GCA_030037055.1 of Alphaproteobacteria bacterium. Taxonomy (GTDB): domain Bacteria; phylum Pseudomonadota; class Alphaproteobacteria; order ATCC43930; family CGMCC-115725; genus DAHUYF01. The sequence goes on along the minus strand of JASHRZ010000735.1, from coordinate 287 downwards.
GCGCCAGCCGGTCGGTGATCTGGCCGAACACCATGACCTTGCGCCCTCTGAACAGGCGCGATTCCAGCTCGTTGAGCGGCGTCTCCGCCGGGCGCTTCTCGCCGGTCTCGGGCGTGCCGGGCTCGTCCGGCTCGTGTTCGGGATCGCGGAATGTCGATGGCTGACGGCTCACCTGTCGCATCCTCTTCGGGTTCTCGGCGCGGGCGCCAGGCGGCGCCGGCGGCCTCGGGCATACTAGCGCGGATTTCGCGCCCCGCAACCCGCATGTTGCCCGCGGCGGATCACGG
>JASHRZ010000084.1 GCA_030037055.1 Alphaproteobacteria bacterium | reverse complement strand
GCGGAGATCGGGAGGACAAGATGAAGCACGCATATGTGGCGGTGGCATTGAGCGCCTTGGCGCTCGGCGTGGCGGCACCGGCGACCGCGTTCGCGGACACGCTCAAGATCGCCTATATCGATCCGCTCTCGGGCGGCGGGGCCAGCATCGGCGAGATCGGGCTCAAGCATTTCAACTATCTTGCCGACGAGTTGAACGCCAAGGGGGGCGTTCTCGGCATGAAGGTCGAGGTGATCGCCTATGACGACAAGACGAATCCTCAGGAAAGCCTGATCCAGGTGCAGAAGGCGATTGACGCCGGCGCGCGCATCATCACCCAAGGCAACGGCTCGAGCGTCGCCGCAGCGATCGAGGACTTCGTCGCCAAATACAACGACCGCAACCCCGGCAAGGAGGTCCTCTATCTCAATTACGCCGCGGTCGATCCGATTCTCACCAACGACAAGTGCAGCTACTGGCACTTCCGCTGGGATGCGAATTCGGACATCAAGATGGAGGCGCTCACCAACTACATGAAGACGCGCGCCAACATCAAGAAGGTCTACCTGATCAATCAGGATTATTCCTTCGGGCAGTCGGTGCGCAGCGAGGCGCGCAAGATGCTCACCGACAAGCGGCCCGATGTCGAGATCGTCGGCGACGAGGTGCATCCGCTGTTGAAGATCACGGATTTCTCTCCCTATGTCGCCAAGATCAAGGCATCGGGAGCCGACAGCGTGATCACCGGCAATTGGGGCCAGGACATCGCGCTGCTGGTCAAGGCGGCCGCCGACGCGGGCTTGCAGGCGGATTTCTACACCTACTACGCCGGCGGCGCGGGCGGTCCGACGGCGATCAGGCAGGCCAATCTGGCCGATCGCGTCTTCGTCGTCGTCGAAGGCCACGCCAACATCCCCTATGGACCTTCCCAGGAATTCGAACAGGCGTTTCGCGCCAAGCTCGGCGGCCAGTCGCTGTGGTATCCGCGCGTGGTCAACGAGATGACCATGCTGGTCAAGGCCATCGAGGAAGCCAAGTCGACCGAGCCGGCGAAGGTCGCGGCACGGCTCGAGAGCATGAAGATCACCGTCCACAACGGCGGCGAGGGGTTCATGCGCAATGTCGACCATCAGTTCTTCCAGCCGATGTACATCGCCTCCTTCGGGCCGCTCGCCGGCGACGCCCGCTTCGACGAGGAGCATACGGGCTGGGGCTGGAAGACCGTCGGCAAGGTCGACACCGGCGACACGATCGTGCCGACCACCTGCAAGATGCAGCGCCCGAGCTAGGCTCTTAGCCCGGTCGGCGGCCGCCCGGCATTGCTGCCGCCGGGCGGCCGCGGCAGCAACCGGTGGCATCATGCTCGAGCTTGTCAGTGTGTCGACTCTGAACGGCCTGCTCTACGGCATGCTGCTGTTCCTCATGGCGAGCGGGCTTACCCTCATCTTCAGCATGATGGGCGTGCTCAACTTCGCTCATGCGAGCTTCTACATGCTCGGCGCCTTCTTCGGCTTCCAGCTCAGCCACTGGCTGGGCTTCTGGCCCGCTTTCGTGCTCGCGCCGCTCGCGGCCGGCGGCATCGGCGCGCTGGTGGAGCGGTACGGGCTAAGGGCGGTGCATCGCCACGGCCATGTGGCGGAGTTGCTGTTCACTTTCGGCCTCACCTTCGTCATCCAGGAGCTGGTGCAGATGGTCTGGGGCAAGCTGCCGGTCGACTATCGCGTGCCGCCGTCCCTCGACTTCACCGCCTTCACCGTGTTCTCGACGAACTATCCCGCCTACAAGATGTTCGAGCTGGCGACGGCGATCGCCATCTTCCTGGTTCTGCTTGCGGTTCTGACGCGCACCCGCATCGGCCTCATCATTCAGGCGGCGCTCACCCATCCGAACATGGTGGCGATGCTCGGCCATAACGTGCCGCGGATCTTCATGCTGGTGTTCGGCGTCGGCACCGGGCTCGCGGCGGTGGCGGGCGTCATCGCCGGGCCGGCGCTGGTGACCCAATCCGACATGGCGGCCCTGCTCGGGCCGATCCTCTTCGTCGTCATCGTGGTCGGCGGGCTCGGCTCGCTCGCCGGCGCCTTCGTCGCCTCGCTGCTGATCGGACTGGTTCAGACCTTCGCGGTGGCGTCGAACGCCTCGCTCGCGGGCGTGCTCGGCCCGATCATGCCTGGCGCCCCCGCCGCCATCCGCGATCTCTGGGACGTCACCGTCGCCCAGGTCGCGCCGGTGGTGCCCTATCTGCTGCTGGTCATGATACTGATCCTCCGGCCCGCCGGGCTGCTGGGCACGCGAGACACCTGATGGCCGCGGTCGATGCCCCGCGCATCCGGCAAGAGCGGCGGCGGACCGCGTGGCGTCTCGGCCTCTGGATCGCCGCCGCCGTCCTTTTCGCAGGGCTCCCCACCGTTTTCCCCTCGGGCACGGCGCTCACGACCATGAGCTTGATGGGCATCATGATCGTCTTCGCGCTCTCCTATAACATGCTGCTCGGCCAGACCGGCATGTTGTCCTTCGGCCACGCCGTCTATTACGGCCTCGGCGGCTTCCTCGCGGTGCACGCAATGAACCTGGCGATCGGCGATCGGCTGCCGGTGCCGGTGATCGTGGTTCCGCTGGTCGGCGCCGCCGCCGGACTGCTGTTCGGCATCGTCTTCGGCTCGGTATCGACGCGCCGCGGCGGCACCGCTTTCGCGATGATCTCGCTCGGCATCGGCGAGCTCGTCGCCTCGAGCGCGCTGATCCTGCGCAGCTTCTTCGGCGGCGAGGAGGGCGTCACCACCAACCGCGCCAGGCTGTTGCGGCTCTTCGACTGGAATTTCGGCCCGCAGCTCCAGGTCTACTATCTCATCGCCGCCTGGTGCCTCGTCTGCATGGTGGCGATGTACGCGCTGTCGCGCACGCCCTTCGGCCGCATGTGCAACGCCGTGCGCGACAATCCGGAGCGCGCCGAGTTCATCGGCTATAGCGCTCAGGCCGTGCGCTTCATCGCCTTCTGCCTCGCCGGCGGCTTCGCCGGGGTCGCCGGCGGCCTCGCCGCCATCAATTTCGAGATCATGAATTCGGTCAATGTCGGCGCCGCCCAGTCCGGCTCGGTTCTGCTGATGACCTATATCGGCGGCACCGGCAGCTTCATCGGCCCGGTGCTCGGCGCCGTGCTCATCACCTTCCTGCAGCTGATGCTGAGCGACGCGACCGAGGTCTGGCAGCTCTATTTCGGTCTCCTCTTCATCACCATGGTCGTGTTCGCGCCCTCGGGGATCGCGGGCATCCTCATGATGCACGCGCCGCTTTGGCGAGCGCGCGTGCTGCACCGGGTCGTCCCCGCCTATCTGCTGGCGGCGCTGCCCTGCCTGCTCGGCCTCGCCGGCGTGAGCCTGGTCATCGAGATGACCTATCGCCTGACGGTCAAGGCGAACGAGGGTTCGGCCTTCCGCTTCCTCTACCAGCCGGTCGATGCCAAATCGGCCGTGCCCTGGATCATCGCCGCGCTGCTCGTGATCGGCGGCTTCTGGCTGTTCCGCCGCGTCCGGCCGATCGTCGCCGATGCCTTCGGCGAGGCGATGCTGGTGGCAAGGCGAAAGGGATGGGCATGACTGCTCCCGCGCTCGAGCTCGTCGGTCTGCACAAGAGCTTTGGCCGCGTCGCGGTCATCCGCGGCGTCGACCTCCAGATCGAGGCCGGCGAGCGTCATGCCATCATCGGTCCGAACGGCGCCGGCAAGTCGACGCTGTTCCATCTCATCAGCGGGCGCTTCCCGCCGAGTTCCGGCGCGATCCGCCTCAAGGGCAGGGACATCGCGGGATTGCCGCCTTACGAGATCCGCCGTCGCGGCCTCGCGCGCAGCTTCCAGGTCACCAACATCTTTCCGCGCCTCAGCGTGTTTGAGAATCTGCGCTGCGGCCTGCTCTGGCCGATGGGGTACAAATATGCCTTCTGGCGGAACGTCGACCGCCTTGTCGAGCTCAACGAGCGCAGCGAGCGCCTGCTCGAGGAGATCGGGCTCGCCGACCGCCGCCACCTGCCTGCGGGCGTGTTGACCTATTCCGAGCAGCGCGCCCTCGAGATCGGCATCGCCCTCGCCGGCGGCGCCGACGTGCTCATGCTCGACGAGCCGACCGCGGGCATGAGCCGGTCGGAAACCGATCAGACTGTCGAACTCATTCGCCGGGTCACGGCGGGCAAGGCGTTGGTCGTGGTCGAGCATGACGTGGGCGTCGTCTTCGGACTCGCCGATCGCATTTCCGTCTTGGTCTACGGAGAGATCATCGCCACCGACACCCCGGACAACATCCGCCGCAGCGAGGCGGTTCAGGAGGCCTATCTCGGCACGGCCCGGCATGGCGAGGGAGCGCGATGAGGGGCGAAGCGCTGCTCAAGGTCCGCGACCTCCACGCCTATTACGGCAAGAGCCACATCCTTCAGGGGGTCGATCTCGACATCCATGCCCGCGAGATCGTCGGCATTCTCGGGCGCAACGGCGTCGGCCGCTCCACGACGCTCAAGGCCATCATGGGCGACGTGCCGCCGCAGGGATCGATCGTTTTCAAGGGGAAGCCGATCGCCGGCCTCAAGCCTTACGAGATCGCCTGTTGCGGCCTCGGCTACGTTCCGGAGGATCGCTGCATCTTTCCCTCGCTCACCGTCGCCCAGAATCTCCTTCTCGGCGTGAAAAGCGGACAGAAGACGTCGCGCTGGACCGTCGACGACACCTACCGCCTTTTCCCGCAGCTGGCCGAGCGGGCGGAGACGCCGGCCGGCGTTCTGTCGGGGGGCGAGCAGCAGATGCTGGCGATCTGCCGGACGCTGATGGGCGACCCCGAGCTGGTCATGATCGACGAGCCGACCGAGGGCTTGTCGCCGCAGATGATCGAGCGCGTCGGCGACCTGCTGAAGCAGATCGCCGAACGGAACATCGCCATCCTGCTGGTCGAGCAGAAGCTGACGATTGCTTTGCGCATCTCTCATCGTCTCTACGTGATGGGGCGCGGCCGCGTCGTCTTCGAGGGCACGCCGGCCGAGTTGCGCGACAACGAGGCCGTCCGGCGGGAATGGCTGCAGGTGTGAGAAACGCCCAGGGCGGCCTTTGCCGCCTCGGCGCGCGCGGCTATGCTGTGCGAAATTCGGCGCCGGGGAGGGGAGCCAGGTGAAGACCAGCCGCGAGCGGATCCTCACCACCCATGTTGGGAGCCTGCCGCGTCCCGACGATCTCATCGAGCTCAACCGCGCCCGCGCGGCCGGCGAATCCCGCGACGAGGCGCTTTATCGGCAGCGGCTGGGGTCGGCGGTCGCCGAGGTGGTCCGTCGCCAGAAGGCAGCAGGCATCGACATTCCCAATGACGGCGAATACGGCAAGGCGATGGGGACGCGAGTCAATTACGGCGCGTGGTGGAGCTATTCCTTCCAGCGCCTGGGCGGCCTCAGGCTCGGCAGCGAAATCTACAGCCAGCCGCCGCAGCGCTCCGCGCCCGGGGCGGTCGGGCTCACCAGCTTCTCCGACCGCCGCGACCGCGCGCTGTTCGCCGGCGCCTATGCCGATCCCGATTCAGGCGTGATGACCCGGCCGCGCGGGGGCAGCGCCTTCCTTCTGCCGGTCTGCGTGGACAAGCTGACCTATACCGGTCAGGCGTCAATCGCCGCCGATATCGCGCATCTCAAGGCAGCGCTCGATGCCGCGGGGATCGAGGAGGGCTTCATGACCTCGATCGCGCCCGGCAGCGCGTCGCGTATCGGCAATGAGTACTATGCCGACGACGAGGAACTCCTCTACGCCTGCGCCGAGGCCATGCGCGAGGAGTACGGCGCCATCATCAATGCCGGGCTGGTCCTTCAGCTTGACGATCCCGCCATTGCCGAGAACTGGGACATGATCAACCCGGCGCCCTCGGTCGAGGCCTACTGCAAATTCTCGATGATCCGCGTCGAAGCGCTCAACCATGCCCTGCGCGGCCTGCCGCGCGAGCGCATCCGCTTCCATCTCTGCTGGGGGAGCTGGCACGGCCCCCATGTCACCGACATCCCGCTCCGCGACATCGTCGAGGTCATGCTGGCGGTCGACTGCCAGGCCTATTCCTTCGAGGCCAGCAATGCCCGCCATGAGCATGAATGGAAGCTCTGGCAGGAGGTGAAGCTCCCCGCCGACAAGATCATCATTCCGGGCGTGGTCAGCCACGCCACCAATGTGGTCGAGCACCCCGAGCTGGTCTCGGACCGCATCCTGCGCTTTGCCGGCGCGGTGGGGCGCGAGCGCGTCATCGCCGGCACCGATTGCGGCCTCGGCGGCCGCGTCCATCCCGAGATCGCCTGGGCGAAGCTGCAATCGCTTGCCGAGGGCGCCGCCTTGGCCTCGAAGCAGCTCTGGCGCTGAGCCGGCATCGCGCCCGAACGGGTCATCCGTCCTGGAGGTAGATCATGCACCGCCTCGCTCCCCCGGTTCTGGTCCTGCTCGCTCTCTGGGCGCTCGCCTCTGCCGAGGCGGCCGAGAAGAAATACGATCCCGGCGCCAGCGACAGCGAGATCATTCTCGGCCAGACCATGCCCTATAGCGGGCCGCTCTCGGCCTTCGCCACGCTCGGCCGCGCCGAGCTCGCCTATTATCGCATGGTCAACGAGCAGGGCGGCGTCAACGCTCGCAAGATCAGGATGATCTCGCTTGATGACGGCTATCAGCCCAACCGGACGGTGGAGCAGACGCGCAAGCTGGTCGAGGAGGAGCATGTCCTCGCCATCGTCGGCTCGCTCGGCACGCCGACCAACACCGCGATCCAGAAATATCTCAACGGCAAGGAGGTGCCGCAGATTTTCATCGCCACCGGGGCGACCAAATGGGCCGATCCCGAGCATTACCCGTGGACGATGACCTGGACCCCCACATATCAGGCCGAGGCGCGGATCTATGCGCGCTACATCCTGCGCAATGTCGCCGCGCCGCGGATCGCCATCCTCTCCCAGAACGACGATTTCGGCCGCGACTATATCGCGGGGCTGCGCGACGGTCTCGGCCTTGAGGCGGAGAAGCTGATCGTCGCCCAGGCCACCTATGAGGCGACCGACGCCACGGTCGATTCGCAGGTCATCACGCTCGCCGCCTCCGGCGCCAACGTCTTCTTCAACATCACCACGCCGAAATTCGCCAGCCAGTCGATCCGCAAGGCCTTTGACATCGGCTGGCATCCGACGCAGTTCCTCGACAACCCCGCCGCCTCGATCGGCGCGGTGCTGAGGCCCGCCGGGCTGGAGAAGGCCAAGGGCGTCGTGTCGCTCGCCTTCGTCAAGGATCCGACCGATCCGCAATTCCACGCCGGCGCCGATTACCGGGCCTGGCTCGCCTGGATGAAGCAGTATTACCCCGAAGGCAGCCTCGAGGACCCGCAGAACGTCGTCGGCTATGTCCAGGCGCAAACCGTGGTGCAGGTGCTGCGGCAATGCGGCGATGAGCTGACGCGCGCCAATGTCATGCGCCAGGCGGCCAATCTCCGCCATTACCATCCCGACATGCTGCTCGAAGGCATCGCGCTCGACAGCAGCCCGACCAATTACGCGCCGATGCAGGAGGCGCGGCTCGAGCGCTTCGATGGCGAGCGCTTCGTGCTGCTCGGCGAGACGCTCAGCGCCAAATAGCCGCCGCGCCGGCAAGGGAGAGCGCCCGTGTCCTACGACTACATCATCATCGGCGGCGGCTCGGCCGGATCGGTCATGGCCAATCGCCTGTCCGCGCCGAGCGCCAACCGCGTGCTGGTCTGCGAGGCCGGGCAGGACACCCCCGATGGCCGCGTGCCGCCGGAGATTCTCGACAGCTATCCCGGCACCGCCTATTTCGATCCGCGCTTCCATTGGACCGGGCTCAGGGCCCACACCGAGATGATCTCGCACAACAATCCCGAGGAGGGCCGCCCGCCGCTGCGCAAATACGAGCAGGCGCGGGTGCTCGGCGGCGGCTCCTCGATCAACGGCCAGCTCGCCAATCGCGGCGCGCCAGGCGATTATGCCGAATGGGAGGCGCGCGGCGCCGCCGGCTGGGGCTGGCGCGAGGTGCTGCCCTATTTCAAGAAGGTCGAGCGCGACCTCGATTTCGACGGGCCGCTTCACGGCAAGGAAGGCCGCATCCCGGTGCGCCGCATCTTTCCCGATCTCTGGAACGGCCATGCCAAGGCGGCCGCGGCCGCCTTCGAGGCGGCGGGCTTCCGCTACCTCCCGGACCAGAACGGGACCTTCGAGGACGGCTATTTCCCCATCACGATTTCCAACGCCTATGACCGTCGCGTTTCCGCCGCGATCGGCTATCTCGACCCCGCGACCCGCCTCCGCTCCAACCTCTCAATCGCCACCGCCACGATGGTGACGGGGCTGCTGTTCGAGGGCGCGCGCTGCGTCGGCGTCAAGGCGCTGGTCGCTGGCCGCGAGAGCGAGTTCCGCGGCCGCGAAATGATCCTGTCCTCGGGCGCGATCCATTCGCCGGCGCATCTGCTGCGCGCCGGCATCGGTCCGCCCGGAGCGCTGCGCGATCTCGGCATCCCCGTCCTCGCGGCGCTGCACGGCGTCGGCCAGCGCCTGATGGATCACCCTTCGATCTCGCTTTCGGCGTTCATCAAGCCCGAGGCGCGGCTCAACGGCCTGACGCGGCGCCATATCCTGGTGGGCTTGCGGTATTCCTCCGGCATCGGCGGCGCGCCTTCGGGCGACATGTTCGCGGTTGCGATCGACAAATCCGCCTGGCATGCGGTGGGCGAGCGGATCGGCTCGTTGCTGCTCGCGGTCTACAAGACCTATTCCGAGACCGGCCAGGTGCGTCTTGCTTCGGCGGATTGGCGGCGCGAGCCCGTCGTCGAGTTCAATCTGCTCTCCGACCGGCGCGACCTCGAGCGGCTGATGGACGCCTTCCGCCGCGCCGGACGGCTGCAGCAGAGCCCGGCGCTGCAGGCCGCGACTTCCGATCCCTTCCCGGCGAGCTACAGCGAGCGCGTCAAGAAAGTCGGCGAGGTCAATGCGCGCAACCGCGTCATCACCGCCGTGCTGGCGCGGCTGCTGGACGGGCCCGCCGCGCTGCGCCGCGCGCTCATCGACAATGTCATCGTCGAGGGCTTCCGCTTCGACGAGCTGATGCGCGACGACGAGGCGCTGGAGGCGTTTGTCCGCCGGGCGGCGATCGGCGTCTGGCACGCCTCCTGCACCTGCCGCATGGGCGCCGACGGCGATCCCATGGCGGTGACCGACGCCGCCGGCCGCGTGCGCGGCGTCGCGGGGCTGCGCGTGGTCGACGCCTCGCTCTTTCCGGCCGTGCCTTGCGCCAACACCAACTTCCCGACCCTGATGGCCGCCGAGAAGATCGCCGACGCCGTCCTCGCCGGAAACTGAGCCGCGATCACTCTGCCGCGCGATAGATCCGCCAGGCTTGCGCCTTCTCGGCCACGAGCCGAAACGCGCCGCTCGCGGCGAAGGAATCGGCGCGCCAAACGCCGTCGGCCGGGGTGACGACGATCACGCGGCAGCCTTGCGCCGTCGCAAGCGAGCGCACCTCCTCGGCCGAAGCGGCGCCGCTGAACACCCGCTTGAACCGCCGGTCGAGCGCGTCGATTTCTGCTCCGGGCAAGGCGGCATAGGCATGCGCCAGATCCCAGCTGGCGAAGCACGAGCGGCGATCGGCGAAGAGCGCCCAGGAGAGGTTGACCGGCCAGCGGATCAAGTCGCCGAGGAGGGCCGGGTTGTTGGCGACGCGCTCCTCGGGCGCCGCCACCTCGCGCACCGCCTGCCACAGCGCTTGCGTCCCGGCGAACGCAGCGTCCGAGGGCGCGGCGATGCCGATCACGTTGTCGCGCAGCAGCATGAGCCCGCCCGGTAATGCCAGCGCCAGCAGCGCGAGCGCCGCCGCCGCGGCGCCGCGCGCGGGCCGCGCGCGCGCGCG
>JASHRZ010000734.1 GCA_030037055.1 Alphaproteobacteria bacterium | reverse complement strand
CAGCCGATGGTGACTTGCCATGAAGCGCTTTTTGCCGGCCGCCCTTTCGATCCTCTTCCTTGCCGCTGGGCTGAGCGCTTGCGGCGGCGCCTATACCCCGCCCTCGCGCGGCATCGCCACCGACATCCAAGCCTCGCGCGCCAGCGGCTCCGCCACGCTCCTTCCCAGCGACAATCTCAATTTCCGCGATTCCGATTTCGCGCGCTGACCGCGTGGCGCCGGCGCCCGCCGGATAGAAACCGCACGGGGAATTCCCGGTCGGCCGAGCACGAACGAGCCGGTGCGGTGCCGGTCATAAAAAGCCGTTCATGTTACGCCGTGACGGCTCTTTCGTGTCATGTTATCTTTAACGCCGTGCGGAGGCGGCGCTAGGGTCGATCGGCGAGAACGACCGCAACCGTCCCGCGCGGATTGAGCGGGCGGCGGCGCATTGACCACAGCGGGGTCTGCCGAAGCGATCCATGAAGACCAGCGTTTCCGGTTTCACCGAGACATCCGCCGCCGACTCAAAGCCCTTCTCGGACGATTCCGCCAGTCCCGGCGCTTTGGAAAGGCCGGCGCGGCCCGCGGGTAGCAGCGCCACGCGGCGCGGCACGGCGAGCGCGCGCACTGCGGTGGCGATCCGCCACGTCTATTATCAAGACCTCGGTGCCTTAGAGGAAATGCTGCGCGCGCGCGCCTTTCACGTCCGCTATTTCGACATCGGCAGCAGCGATCTCGCCACGGCGGAACTCGGCGAGCCCGAGCTGCTGGTCGTGCTCGGCGGCCCGCTGCACGCCTACGATGTCGACCGCTATCCTTTTCTCAAGAAGGAGATCGGGCTGCTCGAGGCGAGACTGGCGGCGGGCCATCCCTGCCTCGGCCTCGGCCTCGGCGCGCATCTCATGGCACGGGCACTCGGCGCGCGCGTCGCGCCCGGCGCGTCCTCCCGGATCGGATGGGCGCCCCTCACGCTCACCCCGGCAGGCACGGCGAGCCCCTTGCGCCATCTGGTCGGACCGGTCCTGCACTGGCATTTCGACGTCTACGACTTGCCGAGCGGCGCCGAGCGCCTGGCATCGAGCGAGGTTTGCGCCGACGAAGCCTTCGCCTATGGCCGCAACGCGCTCGCGCTGCAATTTCACGTCGAAGTCGTGGCCAAGAAATTCGAGCGCTGGCTGATCAGCCGGGCGCCGGAGATCGCCGCGGCGCCGGGCCTTTCGATCACGCGGCTGCGCGCGGACACCGCCCGTTTCGCGCGCTTCGCCGCGGCGCAGGGGCAACGATGCCTTGCCGAATGGCTGGATCAGCTCCAGCGCGGGCGCTGAGCGTCGGCCCCCCTGAGCGCGCGGCCGCCGCCGGCGCCTAGAACGGATAGTAGCGGATCGACGTCATAACGATGGCTTCGTTGGTGCTGGGCGCGCCGCCGACGCCGCTGAAGGCGTCGCGCTGTTCATAGGTGCCCTGAAGGCCGACGACAAAGCGGCCGAAATTGCCCCGGTAAACATCCTGCCAGGTGCCAAGGATGACCTGCTTGAGATCGCGCGTCTCGGCTTGACAGATCCCGTTGAGCACGTTGCAGCCGGTATTGTTCAAGGCACCCGAGCCATAGCCGGCTATGCCGCCGTTGAACGCCGCCGTGCTCGGCGTGCCGGCGCGGTCGGCATGCTCCCATCCGCCATAGAGATAGAGGTCGTTGCCCCACCAGGGATGGGAGACGATGCCGACGAGGCCCTGGACCTCGGGAATCGCGACCAGCGAATTGGTGCGGGTAAAGGCCACGTCGGGAAGCTGGCCCGAGCCGTAGCGGCCGATGCCGTAGCCAGCGAGGCCGCTCAACTGCAGGTCGACGAATTTCGGCACGATCGGCATGGTCGCAGCGCCGCCACCGCCATAGCCCCAGACCGCGTTGTTCGTATCGTTGACATTGTCGGTGAAGATGCGCGCGACCCCCTTGAGCTCATAATGACCCCAGCCCGGATCCGCTGCGAGCTTGGCGACGATGTCGGGGATGAGGTCATTGGTGTATTGGGTCGAGTTGTTCTCCAGCCCGCTCGCATCGCCATTGTTGTTGGCGTTCACCAAGTTGTTGCCCTGGGTACTGATGCTTGGCGGCAGCACACCTTGTGGGCTCTCGAACGAGAGCGCGGCCCACAGATGACCCCAATTCTCGACGAGGCGAATCTGCGGGTTGCGGGTCCAGTTGAACCCGACAGCGTACTGTGCGTCGATCGTCAGCGGGATCTGCTCCTGACGCGGAATGATGCCGACGGTGTTGGTCGTCAGCAGGCTCCATTCCTGCCCGGCGAGCAAATGGAAGCCCCAGCCATCCTCATCGAGCGTCGTATAGGCATGCCGCAAGCGCAGCGAATAGCTGTTGCTTTCGCGCGAGTTCGAGGTCGCCGCGGCCGAGAGAAAGTCGGTCTCGATATAGGCGGCGAGATGGGTGTCGTCGTTGACGTCGCCCGTGGCAAGACCCGAGATGCGGCTCTGGCGAGCGGATTCACGGAATTCGTGCTCATGCGCCAGCACGGAATTGTTGAACGGAATGCCTGTGTTGTAGTCCGAGCCGACATCCGCGACCTCGTTGCGCTCGCGCCAGATGGACGCCGCTTCGATGAAGCCCCCGAACTGCAACCGCACCCCGCCGAGCTGCACGGCGCCGCGCGGCAGCGGCGCTGCCGGCGGCGGCGTCTCGGCCGCAAGCTGATCAACAGGCGTCGCGGCGGGCGGCGCCGCCGCCGCCCGATCCTGCAAGGATTGCAGTTGCTGGCGCAGCTGGTCCACTTGTTGCTGGAGCATCTGCACTTCGCTGCTGGACGGCGGGCTGGTCTGCGCGATGGCGGGACACGGCGTCAACGACGCGGCGCCGATCAGGGCGCCGAGCGCGGCGCTCATATAAAGCGATTGCTTATGCGACATGGATTGTCCCTCTTTGTCATCGATCGCGGGCAAGCCCGCCCCCCGGCGCCAAGCCGTCATCGCCTCGCGCTCGCGCGATGGTAAAAGACGTTTATGACGTGAGGACTACAGTGATATTTCAGTTCTGTTACTTTCCATTATAAATAATTTTTCATCTTTCTCGATGGCGCAGCAAGACACGACAACCTCGGAGGGCACCCAGCTTGTGCTGACCTTGCCTTCGGGCAGGTTCTTTGATCGGCATCAGGCATCAGGCCTGCACGACCGCTCTGCGGGCGGTTCTCTTGGCGTGCAGCCATCGAATTCATTTAATAATAGATAAAATACGTTTAGTATTCGGCACGCCAAAATGGCGCTCTGATCTCGAAGTTGACCGTTTCATTCATGCTGGCATAAATAAATCGCAAGAGTTGATCGGCAAGATCCGATCTGAAAGCCATTGGCCGAGTGCGTCGGATTGCGCGTCGGGCTA
>JASHRZ010000733.1 GCA_030037055.1 Alphaproteobacteria bacterium | reverse complement strand
GAGAAACCTATGGCCCTGGTCCAGCCCCAGCGGCTCATAGAAAAGAGGGTAACTGTGCGGACAGGAGATGGTCGCGGCGACTCCGGGCAACGGCAAAGGGACCTCCAAATAGGCATAATCCCGGTACGGCTCTGGAATGAAATCCTCCCGTGGCACCTTCAACAGGGCCCGTTTTGTGCGGCGACGACTACGATAAGCGCCTGATGACAACTTCGGTGAGCGGTTTGTAGGGAGATCGCTCAACCTCCCCTCGCGAGCGAGGGGAGGTTGAGCGGCAAATGCCCGGCAGACACATCACCGACCAGCAGGTCACGCGGTACATGCAGTCACGCAAGGACGGATACATGCAGGCGACAGCCGCGGCGCGGGCCGGCTTCAGCGAGAGCATGGCGAGGCGGCTCGACAAGAGCCCCATCCTGCCGAGCCAGCGTGACCGCGTCCGTCGCTACCGAACGCGACCGGATCCCTTTGCGGAGGTCTGGCATCAGGAGTTGGTGCCGATGCTGCAGGCCATGCCGGGGCTGCGCGCAACGACGCTGTTGGAGGAGCTGCAGCGACGCCATCCTGGTCGCTTCTCGGATCGGCTGCTGCGCTCGCTGCAGCGCCGCGTTTCCCATTGGCGGGCGACCGAGGGTCCAGAGCGCGAGCTCATCTTCCGCCAGGAGCATCCGCCGGGACGGCAGGCGCTGTCGGACTTCACCGACGGCACCGGCCTCGGCGTCACTGTCGCCGGCGAGCCGTTCCCGCATCTGCTCTATCACTTCTGGCTCGCCTACAGCGGCTGGCAATACGTCAAGGCGATCTGCGGCGGCGAGAGCTTCACCGCGCTCACGGAAGGGCTCCAGGAGGCGCTCTGGCAGCTCGGCGGGGTGCCTCGGGAGCATCGGACCGACCGGCTCTCGGCGGCCTATCGCAATCTCGCCGCCGAGGATGATGAGGCCAAGGGGTACCGCGCCTTCTGCGAGCACTACGGCATGACGCCGACGCGCAACAACGCCGGCGTCGCTCACGAGAACGGCTCGGTCGAGGCCGCGCACGGCCACCTGAGGAAGACGCTCGACGAGGCGCTTAGCCTGCGCGGATCCCGCTGCTTTGCCGATCTCGCCGCCTATCAGACCTTTCTCGCCGAGACTATCGCACGCAAGAACGCGCAGCGCCGCCAAGCGGTGGCTGTCGAACTCGACGTTCTCGGCCGGCTGCCCCGCCATCGCACCACGGACTTCTCCTGTCTCACCGTGACCGTCACCCGCTTCGGTACGATCAACGTCCGCGGCGTGCTCTATACCGTGCCGTCGCGCCTGGTGGGCTGCCGGCTCAAGGTTCATGTCTACGACGATCGCCTGGTCTGTTATCTCGGTGCCACGCCCACGTTTTCTGTCGAGCGGCGCTACTTCAGGCGCAACGGACCCCGTCAGCGCGTTGTCGACTACCGCCACCTGACCGGCTCGCTGCTGAAGAAGCCTCAGGCCTTCCGGCATTCGGTATTCCGCGAGGCGCTGTTCCCCCGACCGGCGTTCCGCCGTGCCTGGGAGGTGCTCGATCAGCGCCTCGCGCCGCGCAAAGCCTGCCGTGTCTATGTTGGCCTGCTCCACCTCGCCGCCACGCATGCCTGCGAGGCCCGGCTCGCCGAGCATCTCGAGGCGGTGCTCGCCGCCGGCGATCTGCCCGACCTGGAGACGGCGCGCGCCGCTGTGGCGCCGGTCCCGCCCCAGATGCCGATGCTCGTGGTTCCACTGCCGGATGTGGCGGCCTATGACGAGCTGCTGCTCACCCCTGCGGTCTCAGCCGAGGCCGCGCCATGACGGACGTCGCCAAGCTGCCGCTCATGCTCACCGAACTCCGCCTGCCGACGATTGGCCGGCTGTGGCAGACCTTTGGCGATCAGGCCGATCGCGAAGGCTGGGGTGCCGCCCGCTTCCTCGCCGCGCTCTGCGAGCACGAGATCGCCGAGCGTGCGACGAGGCGCATCGCCCGTCATCTCGCCGAATCCGGCTTGCCGCCCGGCAAGACGCTCGAGACCTTCGACTTCACGGCGACGCCCAGCCTGCGCAAGGCGCACCTCATGGCGCTCGCCTCGGGCGACGCCTGGATCGAGCAAGGCGCCAACGTACTGATCTTCGGCCCGAGCGGTACCGGCAAGACGCATGCCGCCGCAGCCATCGGCGCCGGCCTCATCGACAACGGCTATCGCGTGCTCTTCACGCGGACCACTGACCTGGTGCAAAAGCTGCAGGCGGCACGGCGCGACCTCGCCTTGCCGGCAAGCATGGCCAAGCTCGACAAGTTTGACTGCCTGCTACTCGACGATCTCGGCTATGTCCGCAAGGATCAAGCCGAGACCGGCGTGCTCTTTGAGCTCATCGCCGAGCGCTACGAGCGCCGTTCGCTGATCATCACCTGCAATCAGGCCTTTAGCGAATGGGGCCAGATCTTCCCGGACCCGGCGGTCACCATCGCGGCGATCGACCGCCTCGTCCACCACGCCACCATCCTCGAGCTCAACACCGAGAGCTATCGCCGGCGCGCCGCGGCGGGCAAGCGCAGTTCCCTCGGCTAATTGTCGCCGCCCGGCTGCTAATTGTCGTCGTCGCCGGCATACTGGGCGGCATGGCGTTCAAGGAGCCGACCGCTCTCCAGATCCGCGTTGCACTCGCCGCCATCGAGCCCGCCATCTGGCGTCGCCTCGTCGTGCCGCGCACCTTCCACCTGGGTCAGTTCCATCACGTGATCCAAGCCGCCTTTGGCTGGTGGGATTGTCACCTGCATGAGTTCCGCATCGGCGGATTGTCCTGGGGCGATCCCGAGCAGATCGGCGAGCCGGAGTTCGAAGGCGATGCCCGTAGCTTCGATGAGGCCCAAGTCCGCCTGCTCGACTTCCACGACCCCGAGAGCACCGAATTCCTCTACATCTATGACTTCGGCGACAGCTGGGAGCACACCGTCCAGTTTGAACATCTCCTCGCTCTCGAGCCGGCGCCGCGCCTCGCC
>JASHRZ010000732.1 GCA_030037055.1 Alphaproteobacteria bacterium | reverse complement strand
GGCCGATGAAGGAAGAGTATCGCGCCGGCATCCTTGGCGGCTCGCTCGACGGCGTGATGCAGGAATACATGCTGTTGCCGCAGCAGGGCGTGGTGAAGGCGCCCAAGGGATGGAGCGCGCTCGAGGCGGCGACCCTGCCGTGCGCTGCGCTCACAGCCTGGACCGCGGTCACCGGCGGCGGCGTCAAGGCCGGCGATGTCGTGGTGACGCAAGGCACCGGCGGCGTCTCGCTGTTCGCGGCGATATTCGCCCGGATGCAGGGCGCGCTGGTGATCGTCACTTCCTCAAGCAATGAGAAGCTCGAACGCGCTCGGAGCTTCGGCGCCGCGCTCGGCATCAATTACCGGACGCATCCGGAATGGAGCCGCGAGGTGCGCAACGCCCTGGGCGGACGCGGCGCCGATCTCATCCTCGAGCTCGGCGGCGCCCGGACGCTTGACCAGTCGCTACGCGCCATCCGCGCCAGCGGCACGCTGGCGATGATCGGCGTGCTGTCGGGCGCCGTGGCCGAGCTCAATCTCGGCCGCGTGGTGACGCAGAATGTGCGGCTGCAAGGCGTGACGGTGGGCAATCGCGACGGCTTCGAAGAGATGGTGCGCGCCATCGACCTCTTGGGCGCCAAGCCGCCGATCGACGAGAAGCGCTACGCCTTCGACCAGGTCGCCGACGCCATCGACGCCATCGCCGCGGGACAGCATTTCGGCAAGATCTGCATCGCCTTCTGACGCCTGCGTCAGCAGGCGACGGTAAGGGCGCCGGCGGCATCGTGGAGCGGGCGCCGAGCCTCGCGGCAGGCAGCGGGAGCGTTGCCGATGAGCGACGCCGGCACCTGCACGATTGCGGTCGCGAGCGTCGGCGGCGGCGCCGGCCGCTTTCCTGGAAAAGTGTCGGAAAGAACCACGGCGATCAGCACGACCATCACCGTGCCCCACAAGAATTGCCCCGGCATCGATACGTTCCTTAGCTGGTTGCTGCCAATCCCGCCGGCATCGGCGGTTGATTGGGCGCGCATTCTATTGAGGCCGGCGGCGAGCGCGCCGTGTCAGTATTGGGGCAATCTTTGGGCTGGGAGCGCTGGTCCTGTGACAGAATTGAGACATTATTTGGAGCTGAGCGAGTCGGCGGCAAAGATCGCCTGCGCCAGACGTTTGGCGTCGATGGGAAGGCTGCGCCGCGCCGCCGTCTCGACGGCGACGGCGCGGTCGGCGACGATGCCGATCTCGGCGAGCCGCACCGGCAGCCCCAACGCGCGGTAGAGCGCCACAAGCTCCGCCAGCAGCTCGGCCGGGCGCGCCTCGAAGACGAGCTGCGCTAGCAATGCGACGGCGACGAGCTCGC
Organism: Alphaproteobacteria bacterium; assembly: GCA_030037055.1. GTDB lineage: Bacteria > Pseudomonadota > Alphaproteobacteria > ATCC43930 > CGMCC-115725 > DAHUYF01. The sequence goes on along the minus strand of JASHRZ010000732.1, from coordinate 3,961 downwards.
CGTGGAGCGCCGTGCGGCAGGCCGGCAGGCCGGCGAAGCCGCGCGCCAGCGCATGCGCGATCGATGGTCCGCCGCTTTCATGGGCGATGCCGGAGAGCAGCACCATCGCCTCGCTCACGCGCTCCAGCGCCTCGCCGCCGCTGCGCCGCGTGCGCAGCGCCAGCGCCGTGACGGCGTGCTCGCGGATCGCATGCCAGGCCGCCTCGCCGGCGGCGGCGGCAAGCAGCGTCGGGCGGCCGCCGAGCAGGTTCATCGCGCCGGCGGCGCCGCTCTGCTCGACCTCGAAGCGGCGCGCCAACGCATCGCCGATGCCGGCGATCAGCACGCGCGGCGGCGCCGAGGCGAGAACCGTTGTATCCACCAGCACCGCGTCGGGCGGCCGGTGCATCGCCCGAATTGCCCCGGCCCGCTCGTCCTCGCCCTCGATCTCGACGAAACGGCTCACCGGCGCGTGGCAGCACGGCACGGTCGGGATGGTGAGGAGCGGCAGCCCGGTGACGAGGCAAAGGCCCTTGGCGATGCCGATCGCCGCGCCGCCGCCGAAGCCGGCCAGGAGATCGGCCTCAAGCATGCGTGCGGTCTCGCTGAAGCGCTCGATCTCGGCCTCGGTGCAGGCCGTGCCAGCGAGACCGAAGACGACGCGCTCGGTCGAAGGCTTGAGCTGCTGCTCGATCTCCTGGCGCAGAGCCAGGCTGGTTGCGGCATCGGCGATGATGAACGGCCGCCGGCCGTAACGCGCGACCAGCGGCGCGAGCTGCGCCAGCGCGCCGGCGCCCTGGATATAGCGCGGCGGCGCGCCGAAGACGCGGTCGGTCATGCCTGCTCCTTCTCGCGCATCCTAATCGGCGCAAGCCGCCGGCGCGAGCCGCATGCGCCGTCTCACCGGCTGATCATGCCGTTGACGAGGCAGGTGGGATCGAAAGGAAAGACGATGGCGCGGTCGGGGACGATCAGCCGTTCGTCGCGGTGGCGGTAGTCGAGGCGCGACAGCAGATCGCGGATCAGGTTGAGCCGCGCCAGATGCTTGTCGTCGGCGCGCACCACCGTCCACGGCGCATCCGCGGTGTGGGTGCGCTCCAACATCGCGTTTCGCGCCTTGCTGTATTCGTGCCAGAGCCTCGTTGCCTTCATGTCCACCGGGCTCAACTTCCACTGCTTCAGCGGGTCGCGGCGCCGTTCGGCCAAACGCTTCTTCTGCTCGCCTTTGCCGATGTCGAGATAGTATTTGATGAGCCGGATGCCGTCGGCGGTAAGCATGCGTTCGAAATCCGGCACCGTCTCGAGGAAGACGCGCGCCTCGTGCTTGGTACAGAAGCCCATCACCGGCTCGACGCCGGCGCGGTTGTACCAGCTGCGATTGAACAGCACCATCTCGCCGGCGGCGGGCAGATAGCGGACGTAGCGCTGGAAATACCAGGAATGCCGGTCGCGATCGGAAGGCGGGCCCAGCGCCACGACGCGAGTCTCGCGCGGGCTCAGATGCTCGATGACGTGCTTGATCGCGCCGTCCTTGCCCGCGGCGTCGCGTCCCTCAAGAATGACCAGTATGCGCTGCCCCTCGGCGATGATCTGGCGCTGCAGCTTGACCAGCTCGATCTGCAGCTTGACCAGTTCCCGGCGGTAGACGTGGACGCTGGGCTCCCGAGCGGCGCGTCGCGGCGTCTTCGCCATCCTCCCTCCTCTCATCCGCCCGCGATCACCGTACTTAGCGCGACGGCGAGCCCGGCCGCGGCCAGCACGACCAGAGCGGCAGCGGCCGGCAGGGTGGCGCGCAGCCCGGCGAAAGCGGCAGCATAGCCCGCCTTGAGCAGGTTGTTGGACGCCGTGGCGATGAGTACCGCCGCCGCTGCGCCGCTCTCCGACATGGGCCCTGCCACGCCCTGGGCGAGGCTCAGCACGAAAGGATCGACATCGGTGAAGCCGACGATGGCGGCCAGCATCTCGACGCCGGTTTCGCCGAACCGGCTCTTGACCCAGCTCGAGGCGATGGAGATGATGACGAAAAGCAGGGCGAAGAGCGAAGCGGCGCTGAGCTCCAGGGGGTTGCGCGGCGTCTCGTGCGGTGCCTCGGGCGGCGCGACGCCGGCGCGGCGATACTGAAAGAAGGCCAGCGCCAGACCGAGCGCAGCGAGCAACAGCAGGCTCGGCGCGAGATGGCCCGCCAGCGGCGGGTTGAAGAAAGCGATGACCGCCAGCACGCGCGGATACATCAGCGCCGTGGCGAGGACGATCCCGGCCCGGGCGCGCGGCAGCGCGGCGCGGTCGGCCTCGGCGCGGCGAGCGAGCACCACGGTGGTGGCCGTGGAGGAGTAGAGCCCACCCAGCGCCGCGACCCAGAGATCGCCCTCGGGCGCGACGTAGCGACGCAAGAGATAGCTCGCATAGGAGATGGTGCAGACGGCGAGCAGCGCCAGCCAGGCCTTGTAAGGCGTGATCGCGCTGAGCGTCGTCACCGGCCGATCCGGCAGCAGCGGCAGCACCAGTCCGGTGAGGATCAGGAATTCGCCGGCGATGACGATCTCGCGCAGCTCCAGCCGGCGCGCGAAATCGTGCAGGCGCTCGCGGCCGGTGAGGAGCAACACCGCCGCGACGGTGATGCCGACCGCGAGCCAGGCCGGCTCGCTCAGCGACACCGGCCCGAGCAGATAGGCGAGAACGTTGCAGACCGGCACCATCAGCTCGCCATGGAGCATACCTTCGGCGCCTGCCGAGCGAATGCGGTTGTGGTAATAGACGATGAGCCAGGCGCCGAGGATCACCAGGCCGGCGACGAGCGGCAGCAGGCGCTCGGTGTCGAGCCGGTAGAGCGCGCCGCCGGTCAGCGCCAGTAGCGGGAAGGTGCGGATGCCGCCCGGCCGGGATTCGCCGGCGCGAGCGTAGAAATCCTCGAAGGCCAGGCCGAAGAAGAACGACAAGCCCAGCAGCAGGGCAAAGTTCGTTACCAGCGGTACCGCCATGGTGCGCCCGTCGCGATTGCGTCAGGGCGAGCAGAATCGCCTGATTCGTCACAATCCCGCAAGGCGGAAGGCGTCAGGGGGAGGGCGTCAGCCGAGCTGGCGCAGGTAGTCCTTGAGGCGGGCCCTGGCCTCTGCGACCTCGCCTTCGGCGCGATCGGCGGCGCGCAGCAACTGCATCGGCGGTGGCTCGCGCCGGCGCAGCACCGCGGTGATCTCCGCCCGGATGCCGTGCGCGCGAGCCAAAGCCTCGTCCTGCCAGCGCAGCAGCGCCTGCCACTGCTCGTCCCAACCTCGCAGCATCGCTTTCCCCCCGGAGAAGCCGTCGCTGCCGTAGCTTATCGGCGGTGCCGGCGCGGCGCCTGTGAGCGATCTGTGAGCGTTGGCGCGAATCGCCTAGTTGCGCCCGGCGAGCAAACCGCGGGCGATGACATGCGCCTGGATCTCGGCGGCGCCCTCGAAGATGTTGAGGATGCGCGCGTCGCACAGCACGCGGCTGATCGGGTATTCGAGCGCGTAGCCGTTGCCGCCGTGGATTTGCAGCGCATTGTCGGCATTGGCCCAGGCGGTGCGCGCGGCGAGCAGCTTGGCCATGCCGGCCTCGATGTCGCAGCGCCGGTCGCTGTCCTTCTCGCGCGCGGCGAAATAGGTGAGCTGGCGCGCGATCATGGTCTCCACCGCCATCCAGGCGAGCTTGCCGAAGACTCGCGGGAAGGCGTAGATCGGCTTGCCGAACTGCTGGCGGTCGAGCGCATAGCGGAGGCCGAGCTCGAGCGCGCACTGCGCCACCCCGCAGGCGCGCGAGGCGGTCTGGATTCGCGCGCTCTCGAAGGTGGCCATGAGCTGCTTGAAGCCCTGGCCTTCGATGCCGCCGAGCAGGCTCTCCGCCGGCACCGCGTAGCCGTCGAAACCAATCTCGTACTCCTTCATGCCGCGGTATCCCAGCACGCGGATCTCGCCGCCGCTCATGCCCGGCGCCGGAAAGGGCTTGCCCTCGTCGCCGCGCG
>JASHRZ010000731.1 GCA_030037055.1 Alphaproteobacteria bacterium | reverse complement strand
TCCTGGCTGATTTTGAGGAGGGCCAAATCGTCGGTTATCGCGTCAGTTCGCTGCCGGAGGACCGCTGGCATTGCATTGGAGGACAAGGGACAGTGCCGTAGGAACAGAAGACGCAGCAGTCGCCGACCTTTGGGCGAAGCATAGTGCTGCAGCCGTCGCATTCGTAGAAGAACCGGCAGGCGTCCGTCGGCATCTTTGCGACCTTCCGATGTCCACAATGCGGGCACGTGATCTCTGAGAAAAGCTCCGGCTGCATAGCGCACCTACCGCTCGTCATTGCCCTCGGGCCGCCACCGGTCTCGCGGATGTACTTCACGCCGGCGACGTCGAGTGCGCTCCGGAGTGTAGCCAAATTGGCTGCAATCGTCCGGGTTGTTCAAGCTTAAGGTCTATAGACCCGGGCCGCCACGCCGATTCACAGTTTAGGCGAATGCCCCTTGCCCTGCTCGCCTCGACCACGGCAGGCGCCGTCACAAGAGAACGAAGATCTTGCCGTCGCGGACGGTCACGTCGAAGCTGGTCATGCGCTCGCCCGTCGGGTTCACGCTCTTGCCGGAAATCGCGTCGAATTCCCATTGATGCGCCGAGCAGATGATGCGGCACTCCGCCGCGTCGAACTCGCCGGCCGAGAGCGAGGACGCCTGGTGCGGGCAGCGATCATCATAGGCACGAATCTCGTCACCGAGCTTGATCAGGAGCACGGCCTTGCCCTTGGCCGCCACGCACGTCATCTCGCCATCCCACAGCTCCGCCGCGTCGAGCACTTCCACCCATTCCGTCATCGGCCCCGGCCCCGGCTCGAAATGATCCCTGCGGTCACGAGATCATCAAGGTCTTGGCGTTGCGGAACTGCTGCGCGTAGCCGTGCGGTCCTTCGCCAAAATAGCGTTTGAACTCGCGGCTGAACTGCGACGGGCTAGCGTAGCCGACCTTGAAGGCCGCCTCGCTCGCCCCATAGCCCTCGCGCAGCATGAGCTTGCGCGCCCGCTCCAGCCGCTTGCGCTTGAGGAACTGGATGGGCGAGGTGGTCGTAATCGCCTTAAATGAGTGGGCGAAGGCCGAGGTGCTCATGCCGACATGGTTGGCGATGGTCGACACGTCCAGCCCCTCGTCGATATGGGCTTCCATGTATTGGATCGCGGCTAAGATCTTGTGGGACGCGTTCTCGTGGATCGCCGCGGTCTTGAGCCGGCTCGCCTGGCTGTGCTGCAACAGCCAGAAGATGATCTCGCGCAGGATCATGGGCGCGAGGACGCGCCGCTCGGCGTCCACCTGGATGGCGCTGAGGAAGCGGACAACCGCGTCGGTAAGCGTGCCGTCCACGGCCGAAACATAGGCCTCGGCGATGGGCTGTTGCGGCTCGCTCGCCCCGGGGCACTCGCGCCCACCTAGGATCTCGACCAGCACCTCGCCCACCAGCGCCGCGGGAATCTGCAACACCATGGAGAGGAACGGCATCTCGGGCGAAGCCTCGATGATCTCGAACTGCAGGCGCAGCGGCCGCGTCATCACGAGGTAGCGGTAGGGATCGTAAGGATAGCGGTTGCCGCCGACCGAAACGATCTTGCGACCCTGGGCGACGAGGCAAAGCGATAACGCGCCGACCTCGTCCCAGGTCGGGGGCACTGGCGCGTCGAAGCGATAGACCATGCAGCCCGCCCACGCCGTCCCGTTCGCGCCGACGGCAGGCGTCAGCTCGCCGAGAAGCTCGATCAGCCAAGCCCTGGCGCCGGCGGTTCGGCGTTGCAGCATGATATCGACCCCTGCCGTCACCGTTCCGCCTACGCTAGCTCAGGCCGGCCTCCGCGAGAGCTTCGCGACGCACCTGGGTGGCCCGCTTGACGACCACCTCGCGGGTCGCACCCGCGCCGGGCGCGCTCGCGACGAGTTCGGCCAACCCAGCGACCGCGTCGTCGATGCGTGGCTGCCAATGTTTGAGCCAGCGCACGAGCGCCACCCGGTTCTCGCTGCACTGCGCGATGGCATAGCGTGCGAGCGCCGTGCTCCAGCGCCGATTGCGCGCGCTGTCGCCGGCGAGGTTGGACAGCAGCAACCAGGTCAGCCCGTCGCCCGCCTTGTCGGCCGCCTCGCCCAGCGCATTGAGGAGTAGGAAGTCGACCGCCGGCCGGAGTGCCAGGTTGACCACCGTTAGAGCCTCGCCCCAGTCATACGCCACCAGCGCCGTCTCGACGGCCCGCCGCAGCGGCTGCCACGCCGGATCGGTCTCCCAGGTGCCGCGCTCGTTGATCCCGAAGCCGGCGTCCGGCCAAGCCTTCTGCAGCTGTCGCGTGCGCGTGGCGACGACCGTGTTCCGCCGCAGCATGTCGGCAGCGGCGAAGGCGGCGGCGTGTATCACGTAGGAGCTCGCGGCGATTGAGCCGATATAGGCCTGAGTCATCTGGATCGCGTGATTGGGATAGCGCATCGGGCAGAGGGCTCGGCCTAGAAACGCCACCCACTCGCCGCTCAGGTGGGCGTCGTGGCTCTTGGCCTCATATTCTTCGATCACGCCCTCGATCATGTTCTCCTGCTCGGCTTGCAGCTCGACATATTTGCGATAGGTCATCTGGTCGGGATCGCGGAATCCGTCCCAATCGTCGCAACTCAGGGGTGATTTGTCGCGATAGGTCAGGAGCCAGAGATTGACCGGAGTCGTCGGGCTCGATTCGAGCGCCGCCTTGCGGTCCTTCCGCGCGGTGTAGTTCAGGCCATGGGTCCCGATTTCATATTCGCTCGGGACTCGTTTTATGTCGCCGAAAGCGCTCCAGGTGCGAAGCTTGCGCGGCTGGGGTTCCGTCATGCGTTCCTCCGTGCCTTCAGCAACCGCCGCCGCTCACGCAGCAAGATACCAGCGAATCGAGTCGGTCCCGCTCTCGATGCGGCCGGCGAACGACGACAGCACGCGCTCCAGCTCGTGCATCTGGAACGGCCGGCCGAGATGATCCTCAAGCGTGGCACGGCGCACTGTCAGTTCGTCCTCGGCCTGGACGCGCACATAGGCGGTGCGGTCGATGACCTCGACCTCCTTGTTCGGGTTGTCCGCCCGGATCGCCGCGATGATGGCGTCCATGTCATCATTCATGCGCAGCACGGGGCCAACCGGATTTCTCATTGCCTGTCCCTCCCCCTACTGAACACGGACATAGTCGACGTAGACGCTCTTGAGCGGCGCGATGCCCGCCTCGGCGACCGTCTTGTTGACACCGATCACGCGGCCGTTGTAGCGGACCTCCATGGGCAGGTTCCGCGGCGGCACCCGGCGCCCGACGACATGATACGCCACCTTCTCCGCCACTTCCTTCATCGTGTCGGTATCAAGCACGACCACGAGCTGGGTGACGAAGTCGTTGCCGAAACGGGCGTTGACCGGAATAGGCTGTGGATCGGCCATAGCGTCCTCCCTATTCGGCCGCCTGCTTCGGCGGCTCGCGGTATTCCTCGGCCCAGCGGTATTTGTAGGCGTCGTCGCCCATCACGTCGGGCGTCAGGCCCATATAGCCGAGGATGCCCTCGACCGTGGGCGGGTTGATCTCGCCGGTCAGAAGCCGCTCGACGATAGTCTTCATGTGCTGGGTGTCGCGGTCCTTCCACCAGATCTGACGGCAGGGCTTAGAGCAGAAATGATAAGTGTAGCCGTCATGCTCGAGTTGATAGCTGCGGATCGGATACTTCTCGTTGCTCGGCGAAGCGGCGGTACCGATCGGAAGTTGACAGGTGTTGCAGAGCCACGGCAAGGTTTCGGGCAGGGTCTTGTCGATCCTTCCAGCATTGACGTTCTCGATGAGCTGGTCCCAGATCCAGCCGAAATGCTGCTCCCAGTCCGGGTATTTCGAAAGGAGCCAGCGGCGTTCGGCACGCGAGACGCCGGCCTGCGGCTTCCACCACACGGTCGGCCGCCAGAACCATACGCCGAGATGAAGCGAATGGTGCCAGGTGTCGAGCCCGTCGACGAACTCCTGCCAGTACCAGGGCTTCTTCAGGCCGTAGGAGGTGATCGTCCGGAGATACTGCTCGATGATCCACTCCTGCATGAACTCCTTGTAGGAGTGTCGGCGCTGGGCGAGCGGCGTATAATAGTCCATGGCTGGCCCCGTCAGGATCGCGAAGAGGCGCGCGGAGAGCCAGAAGGTCTTGTCCACCAGCCACTGCGCGCGGTCCGGATCGTGCTTCATCAGGATCTCGAGCGTCGGATGGCCCTGCTGCGCGTGCCGCGCCTCGTCGGTCTGGATCGACGAGATCATGTTGGCGAAGTTCAGGTCGCCCGACTCGAGCGCGTCCGCCGCCAGCGCCACGAACTGCATGTTGGTGAAGCCGGTCTCGAAGGTGAAGGGTAACTGGATCGCGATGTCGACCGCGTTGGGATTCATCATGAAGCCATCGAAGAGGGCGCGCGCGGCGACGATGCCCCATTCGTTGGTGTGGTAGGCCTTGTGCGCCCAGTCGTATTGGGGGTCCTCCTTGATGTGCTCGTGCGCGAAGGCGAGGGTGAGCTGGGTGTGACGGAGCTCGTCGAGCGCGCCGAAGACCGCGACGTTGCGCCACTTCGGCGCCAACCCGAAGCGCGCCATGCGCAGCTCGGAAAGGATGGCCAGGAACTCGATCAGCGCGACGGCGCCGTAGTGCGCCTTGTGGACCGACTTCCAGCCTTCGTCGAGCTGATCGAATGTCTTCGAGCGCCGCAACAGCGACTTCACGGCGAATGCGGCCGTTTCTTTCTCGCGCTGGTTCGCCACGTATTCGGGATACGAGATCTTGTAGGGCTCGTCCCAGCTCAGCCAAGCCTCGAACGGCGCCTTCCCCTTGCCAGACATCCATTCGGGAAAGACCGCCTCACGGTCGACAAATTTGAAGGTCCAATCGACGTCGCTCGCGATGTCGAACCATTCTTCCCGCTTCATCCGAGCCATCCGCGTTCTCCCCTAGTCGACTTCCGCGCTCCCGAGCTGGCGGAACCAGTCGGCGCTGTCCCAATAGGCAGCGATGTCGTCGATTAGCCCATCCTTGTTCACGTGCAGCAGGAAGAGGTGGGGCAGATCGTACCGGCGGCCGGCGCAGCGGATGGTGCCGAAATCCTTCTGCTGCGTGCCCGCGATATTGACCTCGCAGGCGGCATTGCGCTCGTCGTCGGCCGTGATCGAGACCACCCGGTTGGTCAGGTCTGGAAAGGCGTTGATGAGCTCGGTCCAGTAGGTCTTGCCGACGCCGCGCACCTTGCCCTTGCCGCGGACCACGCGCTGCTTGGCCCAAGCCTCCGCCGGCACATAGCGGAAATCGGCATTGTCGTCGCACAGCTCTACCATGCCCTCGACGTCCTGCCTGCGATAGGCATCGAAGAAGGCTTCCGCGATGCGCTTAACTTCCATAGCTGCAGCTGGCATGGGTGAGTTCCTCACGCCGTTATGGTGACTTTGTCGAGGCGCTTCACGGCGAGGCGCCGATACAGCATGTTCTGGCACCAGAAGACGCGGCATCCGACGATCTTTCCCTGCGCGATCTCGAAGCGCCAGGCATGGTCGAGATCGATGTGCTTCTCCTGATTGATGATGCCGTAGAAGGGCGCCGCCTGAGTCCCTTCTAGATTGGCCTCAGCAATGCCAACGCCGCCGTCGCCGACGAAGAGCCGTCGGACCTTGAGCCGCAAATCGGGAAAGGCCCGATGTAGCCGCTCGATGAAATCCGCTCCCTCCTTGCTAAGGCTTCCCTTGAGCCGCAAGGGCAGCACCTCGAGCGTCGCATTTTCGGCCGCGCAGGCCAGGGCGTTCTTCGAGTCTCCTGCGGCGACGGCGCCAAGGAACGCCTCAACGACGCTTCGATCCATCATGTCCAAACCTCCGCTCGAAGTCGCACGCGCGAGATAAGCTAGGACGCCTGCGGGCGCGCCACGCCGATCGCAGCCAGCACGGCCTGGGCCGCCGCTTCAGCGGATGCAGGATTCTGGGCCGTGATCAGGTTGCGGTCGACCACCACATGCGGCACCCAAGCCGAGGGGGCATCATCGAACACAGCGCCGCGGTTCTTCAGCTCCGATTCGAGGTACCACGGCATGCCAAGCTTCCCGGGCTCCGTCTGGTCCTCTTCGATGTCGGTGAAGGCGCACATCTTGTAGCCGTCGAACATCCAGCCGCCGTCCGCGCCAGTCTCTCCCGCCGAGAGCAGCGCCGCTGGCCCGTGACAAAGCGCGGCGATGGTCTTGCGCGATCCATTCACTGCGGCAAGAATCCGGGCCATGTCGTGGTTCCGGTGGAGGTCGACCATTGGGCCGTGCCCGCCCGGAACGAATACCGCGTCGAAGCCGGCAGCCTCGTCATCGCCAATGCTCGCCAAGTCGCGCGGCTTGCGGATGAGCGGCGAACTCTCGAACAGCCCGCGCATTTTGTCCACGTTCGCCTGCGCCTCCGCGTTCGCCATGTCGACCAGGCCGCGAATGGTCGCCTTGTCGAGAGACTCAGCGATGCGCGGATGCGCGGCGGCAACGTCGACGAAGTTGGCGCCGGTTCGCCACGCCGTCTTGGCGGCTTCCGAGATCGCGTCGAATGCGGCCGGCCGCCCCACGCCGCATGCGATGAGCGCGTCTTGGACCCGACGCGCGGCGATCAGGTTCTGATCGGTCAGGTGCTGAAGCGTCAGACGGATGTGCTCCGGATCGTCGGCGAATGTCCGCGTCACCGAAGCCAGAAAATCCTCGTCCTCGTCGGAATAGTTGAACTTCCGCTCCATCCCGTAGGAATCGGCGTGGGGCGCCTTGCCGCCGGGGGTCGCGACCACAACCTCTACACCCGCCGCCTGGAAAATCTTGAGGGGTTTGTAAACCTCTTCCGCCCAGAAGCCCGTTTCGTGCGGCGTTCCGTCGGCCAGCCTGATCTTATCGGCGCCCGACAGCACCATCAGGATGCGCGCCATCATCTCCTCCCACTTGGTCTCATTCTTGTTCTTTATTGCTTTACCGCTTTTTGCCGGTCACACCGGAAGGCTGATATGCAGCCGGTTTAGAGCAATATAGCAATGCAATCGCACAGAGGCACTACCAATTCCTGCAGAATACTTGCACAATTCTGCGGAAAGAACCAATCGTCAATAAAAATCAATATATTGCTTCGGATAGCTGGAACACCGGAGCGAACGAAAATGCCGCGTTCTACCGCCGGGGCCGAAAGATGTTTTGGCGCGGCGAGCAGGGGCGTTGCCAGCGCTAGATCAGCGGGCACTAAGCGGAACTTCCCGGGGTGTTGAGCGCAAGGCGTTGATCTGACTCGATTTTGGGATCGAGCGTTGCCTACGCGGCGCGGAGGAGTTCGAAGGCGCGGGTTTGAATAGGCGGTGGTCTTGCGAGGATGGTGGTGGGACGTGCGTCGCCGAAGCGGACGGTATTGCGAGTAAGGCTGGCGAGATCCTGGTGCAGGGTGCGGAAGCTGTGGACGGGCTGGCCGTCGGCGGTGCGCTTGTCGGTGGCCTTTCGGCGCGCCGCCGGGGAGACCCTGGCCTTGGCGACGGGCGAGGGTCGCTGGGCGGCGGCGGCCGGATCGTCGTCCTTGAACAGCATCGGGGCGAGGTCGCGCTTCAT
>JASHRZ010000730.1 GCA_030037055.1 Alphaproteobacteria bacterium | reverse complement strand
TTCGTGCGCACCATCGGCCTCTACCGCGCCGCCGAGCGGGAATTGCCGCTGCTGTCGCCGCCGGTGCGCGCGATGCTGGACGCCTACGCCGCCGGCGTCAACGCCTATCTCGCCCGGCGCCGCGGCGCTCTGCCGGCGGAATATTATCTCCTCAACGTCGCGCCCGAGGCGTGGCGGCCCGCCGACACGCTGGTCTGGGGCAAGCTGATGGCTTTGCAGCTTGCCGGCAATTTCCGCCGCGAGCTGCTGCATGCGCGCCTGGCGCTGCGGCTCTCGCCGGAAGAGCTGCAGCTCCTCTACCCCTCCTATCCTAAGGACGCGCTGGCGACGCTGGGCGAGGCCGGCCCCTATCTCGAGCGCTTGAATCTCGCCGGGATCGAGGAGCGTCTGCCGCGCTTCGTCGGGCCGGCCTTTGCCTCCAACAATTGGGTGGTCGACGGCGCCCACAGCTCCTCCGGCAAGCCGTTGCTCGCCAATGATCCGCATCTCGGCCTCTCCGCCCCCAGCGTCTGGTATCTCGTGCGCATCGAGACCCCCAGCCTGACGCTGGCTGGCGTCACCGCACCGGGCGGACCCGCGGTCGTCATCGGCCACAACCAGCGCATCGCCTGGGGCTTCACCAACACCGAGAGCGACGTCGAGGACCTCTTCATCGAGCGCGTCGACGCCGCCGACCCGACGCGCTACCTCACGCCGGGCGGCAGCGAGCCCTTCCTCCTGCGCAGCGAGACCATTGCCGTGCGCGACGGCGCGCCGGTGGCGCTTGCCGTGCGCGAGACGCGGCACGGTCCGGTGATCTCCGATCTCGGCGGCAACTATGGCGAGCCCGCCGCCGCCGGCACCGTGCTGGCGCTGCAGGCGACGTTCCTTGCCGACGACGACCGCACGCCCGACGCGTTCTGGGCGCTGAACCGCGCCGGCAGCTGGGACGCGTTCCGCGCCGCGTTCAGGGACTTCGTGGCGCCGGAGCAGAACGTCGTCTATGCCGATATTGACGGCAATATCGGCTTCCTCGCGCCGGGGCGCGTGCCGATCCGTGGCAAAGGCGACGGCTGGCTGCCGACGCCGGGCTGGAGCGGCGAGTATGATTGGACCGGCATGATCCCCTTTGAGCGGCTGCCCAGCGCCTTCAACCCGCCGAACGGCCGCATCCTCAGCGCCAACAACAAGATCGTCGGCGACGACTATCCCTATTACCTCGGCCGTGGCTGGGACCTGCCTTACCGCGCCGAGCGCATCGCCCAGCTGCTCGACGCGACGCCGCTGCAATCGCCTGCCGCCTCGGCCGCGATGCAGGCCGATACGCTGTCGCTCATGGCCAGGGATGTGCTGCCGCTGATGCTGACGGCGGCCCCGGGCTCGAAGGCGGCGGCCGATGCGCTCGAACGGCTCAAGGCCTGGGACGGGCGCATGGATCGCGACCAGGTGGCGCCGCTGCTTTTCGTTGCCTGGCTGCGCGAGCTCAACCGCACGCTCTTCGCCGAGCGGCTCGGCGCCGCGTTCGACGATTACTGGGGCCTTCATCCCGACGTCGTGCGTCTGGTGTTGACCGAGCATCCCGAATGGTGCGACGACCGCACGACGCCCAAGGTGGAGAGCTGCGCCGACCAGCTCGCCGCCTCGCTGGAACGCGCGCTCGAGCAGCTGCGCCGGCGCTACGGCGCCGATCGCGAGCATTGGCGCTGGGGCAAGCCGCACCAGGCGCAGTTCACCAATGCCCTCTGGTCGAACATCCCGCTGCTGGGCACGCTCTTCGCCACGGCGGTTCCTGCCAATGGCGGCTACGACACCCTTGACCGCGGAGCCACGCCGCTCAACGGCGCCGGCGATCCCTATGCCGACGTGCTCGGCCCCAGCCTGCGCATGGTCGTCGATCTCGCCGACCCCGACGGCGCGCGCTTCATGATCGCGCCGGGCCAGTCCGGCAACCTGCTATCGCCGCATTACCGCGATCTCATGACGGATTGGCGCGACCACGCCTATGTCAGGCTCGACGCCGAGCCCGTCGGCGGCACGCTGGTGCTGGCGCCCCGATGACACTCCCCGTCTGCCTTGCCGATATCCGCGCCGCCGCGGGCGCCATCGCCGGCGCGGTGCTGCGCACGCCCTCGGTGGCGGCGCCGGCGCTGGCGGAGCTCGCCCAATGCGAGGTGGTGCTCAAGCTCGAGACGCTGCACCCCACCGGCTCCTTCAAGGAGCGCGGCGCGCTCAACAAGCTCCTCAGCCTCGACGCCGCCCAGCGTCGCGCCGGCGTCATCGCCATGTCGGCCGGCAACCATGCCCAGGGCGTCGCCCGTCACGCCCGCCGCCTGGGCATCCCCGCCATCATCGTCATGCCCGCCGACACCCCCTTCACCAAGGTCGAGCACACCGAGGCCTATGGCGCGCGCGTGCTGCTGCGCGGGACCAGTCTCGCCGAGGCACGGCTTGCCGCCGATGCGCTGGCGCAAGCCGAGGGGCTGAGCTTCATCCATCCCTATGACGACGCCGCGATCATCGCCGGGCAAGGCACCGTCGCGCTCGAGCTGCTCGAGGACCATCCGGAGCTCGACGCGCTCATCGTGCCGGTGGGCGGCGGCGGCCTGATCTCTGGCATCGCGGTTGCCGCCAAGGCGCTGAAGCCCGGCATCACGGTCTTCGGTGTGCAGGCCGCGCTCTATGCGGCGATGGCGCACGCGCTGGGGCGCGCCGGCCCGCCGCCGGGCGGCACCACGCTCGCCGAAGGCATCGCCGTGCTGGAGCCGGGTCTGCTCACGCGGCCGATCGTCGCGTCGCTGGTCGACGACCTCTTTCTCGCCGACGAGGCGCATCTGGAGCGCGCCGTGGCGCGCCTGCTCGATGCTGAGAAGCTGGTCGTCGAGGGCGCCGGCGCCGCGCCGCTGGCGGCGCTGCTGGGCAATGCCGACCGCTTCCGCGGGCGTCGTGTCGGGTTGGTGCTGTCCGGCGGCAACATCGATTCGCGCCTGCTGGCCTCGATCCTGCAGCGCCAGCTGGTACGCGCGGGAAGGCTGGTGGGGCTGCGCATCGAGCTCTCCGACCAGCCCGGCGCGCTCGCTCGGGTCGCCGGCATCATCGGCGAGAGCGGCGGCAACATCGTCGAGGTCCATCACCGGCGCCTGTTCCAGGACGTGCCCGCGAAGCTCGCCGTGGTCGACGCGGTGATCGAGATGCGCAACCGCCATGTCGATGAGCTCGTCGCCGCGCTCGCCGCCGCCGGCTTCCCCGCCGGCCTTCTGTCGAGCCGCGCGCTGGAAGGCAGCTAACCCGCGGCCGCGCAAGGGTGAGTCATTGGATCCATGCATTCTCGCTCGAACCGTTGCCGGCGCCGAAGCGGGAGGGTCCGCGCGGCCTGTCGGGCGGCCGACGCGCTTCGTGATAGAGTCGCCGCTGCCTTTGGGATCGGCGCCATTTGCTTCCGGGAACGGCCGCCATGTCAAACTCTGCATTCAAACATGTCGCCGCGCTACCGTCCTCCTGATGGTCGCGGTCGCCGGCATGCCGCCCGCGCGAGCGCAAGACGAGAAAGCTGCGAAAGCGGGGCCAGACGCGGAGGCCAACGCCGCTTGCTTGACCTGCCACGGCGCGGCGACAAGCTACGTCATTTCCGAGTGGGAACGCTC
>JASHRZ010000729.1 GCA_030037055.1 Alphaproteobacteria bacterium | reverse complement strand
CGCCTGCGACGTCACCGACGCGGCGGCGGTGCGCGCCGCCTTCGAGCGCGTCGCCGAGGCGTTCGGCGGCGTCGATATCGTGGTCTCGAATGCCGGTGCCGCCTGGCAAGGCACCATCGGCGAGGTCGATGATGCGATCCTGCGCCGCTCCTTCGAGCTCAATTTCTTCGCTCATCAGGTCGTGGCCCAAAACGCGGTGCGGATCATGCGCGCCCAGGGAACCGGCGGCGCGCTGCTGTTCAACGTCTCCAAGCAGTCGGTCAATCCCGGCCGCGATTTCGGGCCCTACGGCCTGCCCAAGGCGGCGACGCTGTCGCTGATGAAGCAATACGCGCTCGATCACGGCGCCGACGGCATCCGCGCCAACGCGGTGAACGCCGACCGCATCCGCAGCGGTCTCCTCACCGAGGAGATGATCGCTGCGCGCTCGCGCGCCCGCGGCGTCTCAGCCGAGACCTATATGCGCGGCAATCTGCTGCGGCGCGAGGTCGCCGCCGAGGACGTGGCCGAGGCTTTCGTCTTCCTGGCGCAGGCGCGCGCCACCACCGCCGCCGTCCTCACCGTCGATGGCGGCAACATCGAGGCAAGCTTGCGGTGACGGCCCAGCCGCTCGCCGGCATCGATCACGTCCTCATTGCGGTCGATGATCTCGAGCGCGCGCGCATGGCCTGGACCCGCCTCGGCTTCACCCTGACGCCGCGCGGGCGCCATCTGCAGCAAGGCACCGGCAATTACTGCGCCATGTTCGCGCGCGACTACATCGAGCTCCTGGGCGTGGTCGACGCGGCGCGGGACGTGGGCGGGCTCGAGGCCTTCCTGCGCGAGGGCGAGGGACTGCGCGGCCTCGCCTTCGCCACGCGCTCGGGCGACGCCACCGCGGTGGAGCTCCAGCGCCGCGGCCTGCATCCGACGCCACCGCGCGACCTGTCGCGGCAATTTGAGCTGCCGGAGGGCACGGAGCTGGCGCGCTTCAAGCTGGTCTCCTTGCCGCCCGCGGAGACGCCTGCGCTCTCCGCCTTCGTCTGTCAGCATCTGACCCCCGAGCTGGTGCGTCGGCCGCAATGGCTCGCGCATGCCAACGGCATCGTCGGCATCGCCGGCGTCAGCGTGATGGTGACTGCGACCGAGCCCTTGCGCGAGCCCTATGAGCGGCTTTTCGGCGCGGCGGTGGTTACGACCGATGCGGTGCTGACCGTCCATGTCGGCAACCATCGCCTGGTCTTCGCCACGCCCGACGACCTCTCGGCGCTCTATCCCGAGGCCGGGCTCGCGCTCGACCGACCCCTGCCGGCGATTGCGTCGCTGAACCTGCTGAGCCGCGATCTCGGCCGCACCGCCGATCACCTGACGCAATGGCATGTGGCGCATGAGGCGGCGGGCGATGGCACGCTGCTGGTGCCGCCGGAAGAGGCGAGCGGCGCGCTGCTGATCATCGCGCGCGCCTGAAACGGCGCGTCAGCGCCGCGCGCCCCCGACCGGGGATCAGCCGATCTTTTCGGCGAAGAATTTGAGCGTGCGCTCGAGCGCGGTCTTGCTCGCCTCAGCGTTGTAGCTGCCGCGCTCGTCGCAGTTGAAACCGTGGCCGGCGTTGTAGAGATAGACCGGCACCTCCGGTCGCGCCGCTTTCACCTTGTCGACATCGCTCATCGGAATGCTTTGATCATGCTCGCCGAAATGCAGAATGACCGGCACGCGCGGCTTCTCCTGCGCATGGGCGGCGATCATGCCGCCGTAATATCCGACGGCCGCCGCGACGCCGTCGAGCCGCGTCGCCGACAGGAAGGCGAGGCTGCCGCCCCAGCAATATCCCACCACGCCGACTTTGCCGAACGGCCTCGCGTATTCGATCGCCGCCTGGAGATCGGCGAGCGTGCCGTCGAGCGCGAGCTTGGCCCGGATGTTGCGGCCGGACTCGATGCTCTTGGGGTCGTAGCCGAGCTCGATGCCCTTCTCGACGCGATCGAACAGTGCCGGCGCGACGGCGACATAGCCCTCCTTGGCGAAGCCGTCGGCGACGCGCCGCATATGGCCGTTGACGCCGAAGATCTCCTGGATGACGACGATGGCGGCCCGCGGCTTGCCCGCGGGATCGGCGCGGTAGGCACCGAGCTTGTGGCCGTCCTTGGCGGTGAGCGTGATGGTCTGGCCCATGGAACGCGTCCTCCTTTCGCGCGATTTTGCCGCGATCATAAGGGAGCGGGGAGAGAGAGCAAGACGCGCCATGCGGTGCCGAGGCGGCGCGCACGCGACGGGCCCTGTCGCGCAGATCGCAGGCCGTGCGCAGGATCACACGTTGAATCGGAAATACAGGATGTCGCCATCCCGGATCACGTAGTCGGCGCCTTCGAGTCGCATCTTGCCGGCCTCCTTCGCGCCCTGCTCGCCGCCGCAGGCGACGAAATCGGCATAGGAGATGGTCTCGGCGCGGATGAAGCCCTTCTCGAAATCGGTATGGATGACGCCTGCCGCCTGCGGCGCCTTGGTGCCTTGCGTCACCGTCCAGGCATGCGCCTCCTTGGGGCCGACGGTGAAGAAGGTGATGAGGTCGAGCAGGCGATAGCCGGCGCGGATGACGCGCGCGAGACCGGGCTCGGCAAGTCCGAGATGCGACAGGAATTCGCGTTTCTCGGACTCGTCGGCGAGTTGCGCCACCTCCGCCTCGATGGCGGCGGAGATCACCACCATGGCGGCGCCTCGCGTCTCGGCGAATGCCGCCACGCGCGCCGAATGCGCGTTGCCGCGGGCGGCGGCGGCTTCCTCGACATTGCAGATGTAGAGCACCGGCTTGGCGGTGATCAGCTGCAGCCCCTTGAAGATCGCGCGCTGCTCCGGGCTCACGGCGACGCCGCGCGCCGGCCGGCCCTGGCGCAGCGCGGCGAGCACCGCCTCCATCACCGCAAGCTGTGCCGTCGCTTCCTTGTCGGCGCCGCGCGCCCTCTTCTGCGTCGCCGCCACGCGCCGCTCGATGCTTTCGAGGTCGGCGAGCAGCAGCTCGGTCTCGACCGTCTCGGCGTCGCGGATCGGGTCGATCGAGCCCTCGATGTGGGTGACGTTGCCGTCCTCGAAACAGCGCAGCACGTGGGCGATGGCGTCGACCTCGCGGATATGGCCGAGGAACTGGTTGCCGAGCCCCTCGCCGCGGGAGGCGCCGCGCACCAGGCCGGCGATGTCGACGAATTCGAGCTGGGTTGCGACGATCTTGGCGGATTTGCCGAGCCGCGCGCAGATTTCGAGCCGCTCGTCGGGCACCGCGACCCGGCCGATATTGGGCTCGATGGTGCAGAAGGGATAGTTCGCCGCTTCCGCCGCCGCGGTAGCGGTAAGCGCGTTGAAGAGCGTCGACTTGCCGACATTGGGCAACCCGACGATGCCGCAATTGAACCCCATCTCAGACCTTAATCCTTCTTCTCCTCGACCGCGCGCAGCTTCGCCGGCGGCTTCAGGATCAGCGCCACCTTGGTCATGAAGCCCGGCGCATCGTCGGCGACGAGCAGCGGCAGCGCCTCGGCCACCGCGGCCAGCAGCGGGGTCAGCCACGCCATCTCCTCGACGGCGAAGTTCTGCAGCACGTAAGGCTGCACCAACTCTTTGACGCCGGGATGACCGATGCCGAGCCGCACCCGCCAGTAATCCTCGCCGATCACGTCGTCGATCGAACGGATGCCGTTATGTCCCGCCGCGCCGCCGCCGCGCTTGACGCGCAACCTGCCTGGGGCGAGGTCGATCTCGTCATAGAAGACGGCGATCTCCTTAGGCGCGATCTTGTAGAAGCGCACGGCCTCGCCCACCGCATCGCCCGAGGCGTTCATATAGGTCTGCGGCTTCAGCGCGTAAACCCGCTTGCCTGCGATCGTGCCCTCGGCGATCTTGCCTTGGAACTTGGTGCGGAACGGCGCAAAGCGATGGCGGCGGACGATCTCGTCCACCGCCATGAAGCCGATATTGTGCCGGTTGCGCTCGTAGCGGGCCCCGGGATTGCCGAGCCCGACGATGAGGCGCATTTAGCCTCTGCCTTTTCCCGAACCTGCCGGTTCCTTGGCCGCCGCCGGGGCCGCGCCTGGTGCCGCGCCCGGCGCTGCGCCTGATGGCGCGCCGGGGGCAGCACCTGGTGCCACTCCCGGCGCCGCTCCCGGCGCTGCGCCCGGTGC
>JASHRZ010000728.1 GCA_030037055.1 Alphaproteobacteria bacterium | reverse complement strand
GTCGGCGGAAACCGCGCCGTCGGCGCGCGCGCCGAGCCGCAGCATGGGCCGCGCCGTGCCGGGTCCCTTGGTGCGCCCGGCATGCATCTCATAGCCCGCCACCGCGGCGCCGCTGGCAAGCTCGACGCCGTGCGAAGCGCGGAGGATCTTGTCGGGCGCTAGCACGGTCTCGACCGCGAGCAGGCCAAGCCCCGGCGCCTCGCCGGCCGCGCCCTCGATGCCTGAGGGGTCGGCGATGCGGCGGCCGAGCATCTGATAGCCGGCGCAAAGGCCGAGCACGGCGCCGCCGCGGCGCGCATGGGCGAGGATGTCGATGTCCCAGCCCGCCTCGCGCAGTGCCGCGAGATCGGCGAGCGTTGCCTTGGAACCCGGCAGCAGGATGAGATCGGCGAGCGGCAGCGCGCGGCCGGGAGCCACGAGATCGAGCGCCACGCCGGGCTCGGCGGCGAGCGGATCGAGATCGTCGAAATTAGCGATGCGCGGCAGGCGCGGCACGACGATGCGGAGAGCACCGTCGCGTGCAGCGGGCCGCCTCCAGGAGTCGAGTGCCGCACCGTCCTCGGCCGGAAGATCGCGCGCGGCGGCGAGAAACGGGACGATGCCGAGGCAGGAAAGGCCGGTGCGCTCGAGCAGGAGAGCAAGCGCGCCCTCGAAGAGGCGGGGATCGCCGCGGAACTTGTTGATGATGTAGCCGCGCAGCCGGGCGCGCTCGGAGGGCGCCAGCAGCGCCTGCGTGCCGGCGAGAGCGGCGATGACGCCACCGCGGTCGATGTCGCCGACCAGCACCACCGGCAGATCGGCCGCCTCGGCAAAGCCCATATTGGCGATGTCGCCCGCACGCAGATTGACCTCGGCGGCGCTGCCGGCGCCTTCCACCAGCACGATGTCGGCCGTCTGCGCCAGCCGCGCGAAGGCCGTGAGCACGCGCGCCAGCAGCTGCGGCTTCAGCGCGTGGTAGTCGCCGGCGCTCGCTGAGGCCAGCACGCGGCCCTCCACCACCAACTGCGCGCCCTGCTCGGATTGCGGCTTGAGCAGCACTGGGTTCATGTCGGTGGTGGGCTTGACGCCGCAGGCGCGCGCCTGCAGCGCCTGGGCCCGGCCGATTTCGCCGCCGTCCTCGGTCACCGCGGCGTTGTTCGACATGTTCTGCGGCTTGAACGGGCGCACGGCGAAGCCGCGGCGCGTCAGCGCGCGGCCGAGCCCCGCCACCAGCAGGGACTTGCCGACATCAGAGCCGGTGCCTTGCAGCATCAGCGCCGGGGTGCGGCGAGAGTCAGAAGCCGGCAAGCGTCGACCGCAGCGCGTCGGCGGCGGGATTGGCGGCGGCGCGGCGCAGCACGATCGCCTCGGCGGTGACGCCGCTGCCGTAATAGGCGTGGTTCCAGTCGGTGCTCGGCGCGATGATCGCGCCTTCGAGCGCCACGCCGCCGAACAGCCCCGTCGAGCGCGCGACGGCGTAGATGTCGGCGCCGGCATTGGCGGTGGTCGAGGCTTCGGTGCCGCCGCCAAGCGTGACCACGGTGATGCCGGCCTCGGCGCCGATCTTGAACTCGTCCCGCATCACCGCGCGCAGCGCCGGCTCCGTCATGATGATGAGCACGATCTGCGAGACCTCGCCGCCGATCTGCAGGCCGATGGAGCCGCCGCCCATGCCGCAGAAGGCCGGGTAGCTCCAGCTTCCCGACGCGTCGCGCGTCAACAGCACGCCGTCGCCGCCCTCGCCGCCGAGGATGAAGCCGGCCTTGACCAGCTGCGGCACGATGAGCACTGCGCGCGCCTTATGGATGAGATCGCGCGCCAGCCCACCCAGCGCCTTGTCGTCGCGCAGCGCCAGAAGCGTGCGCCGGGCGCCGTCGACGACCTTCTGCTCGTCGGAGACTTGCGCCGCCGCTGCAACGCCCGGCGCGAGGAACAGCGACAGCAGTATCACCGGCATCAGTCGTCGCATGAGCACCTCCTCAAAACTCGATTCCCGCCTGCGCCTTGACGCCGCTGCGGAAGGGGTGCTTCACCAGCGTCATCTCGGTGACGAGATCGGCGATTGCGATCAGCTCGGGCTTGGCGTTGCGGCCGGTGACGACGACGTGGAGATCGCGCGGCTTCGCCTTGAGGGTCGCGACCACCTCGGCGATGTCGATATAGTCGTAGCGCAGCACGATGTTGAGCTCGTCGAGCAGGACCAGGCGGTAGGCGGGATCGCCGATCATCGCCTTGGCCTCGGCCCAGGCGGCACGCGCGGCGGCGATGTCGCGCGCGCGGTCCTGCGTGTCCCAGGTGAAGCCCTCGCCCATGGCGCGGCAGGTGACGAGATCGGGAAAGCGCGCGAGCACGTGCCGTTCGCCGGTATCCCAGGCGCCCTTGATGAATTGCACGATGCCGACGCGCATGCCGTGGCCGAGGCAGCGCATCACCATGCCGAAGGCGGCGGTCGATTTGCCCTTGCCGGTGCCGGTATGGACGATGAGGAGGCCGCGCTCCTCGGTCTTGGTGGCGAGGATCTTGGCGCGCGCCGCCTTGTGCTTCGCCATCTTTTCGGCATGACGGCGGTTGAGTTCCGCCTCGCTGTCGGAGGCGCCGCTCATCGCCGCCCCGCCGCCAGCGCCTCGAGCGCGCCGCGCAGGCTGTTGCGCTTGGGCCGCCACAGCCCGCGTTCGATCGCCTCGCCGAGGCGGGCTGCGATCTCGGCGAGGGCGTCGGGATTATGCGCCTCGAGAAAGGCGCGGCTCGCGGCGTCGGCGAGATAGGCGTCGTAGACCGCGTCGAAATGATGGTCCCTGACCGCGCGCGCGGTGGCGGCGAAGGCAAAGAGGTAGTCGACCGTCGCCGCCATCTCGAAGCCGCCCTTGTAGCCGTGGCGCATTACGCCCTTGAGCCATTTCGGATTGACCACCCGGCCATGGACGACGCGGCCGACCTCCTCCTCCAGCGTACGGATGCGCGGGCTCTCCGGGCGCGAATGGTCGTTGTGATAGACCGCCGGCGCGGCGCCAGCGAGATGGCGCACGGCAACCGCGAGCCCACCCTCGAACTGGTAGTAGTCGTCGCTGTCGAGGAGATCGTGCTCGCGATTGTCCTGGTTCTGCACCACCGCCTCGATGCCGGCGAGGCGGTCGCGGAAGAGTGTTGGCTCGGCTTCGCCCTCGGCGCCCGCGCCATAGGCGTAGCCGCCCCAGGCGAGATAGGCCTCGGCGAGGTCGCGCTCGTCGCGCCAGCCGCGCTCGTCGATCAGCGCCTGCAGCCCCGCGCCATAGGCGCCGGGCTTGGAGCCGAAGACCCGGTAGCCGGCGCGGCGCGCGGCCTCCTCGGCGCCGGCGCCGGCGGCTTCGAGCCGGGCGCGGTCGGCGGCGACACGGGCGGCGAGCGGGTTGATCTCGGCGGGCTCGTCAAGCGCGGCGACGGCACGCGCGGCGCTGTCGACGAGCGCGATGAGATTGGGAAAGGCGTCGCGGAAAAAGCCCGAGACGCGCAAGGTGATGTCGACGCGCGGCCGGTCGAGCAACGCCGCCGGCAATGTCTCGAAACCGGTGACGCGGCCGCTTTTCGGCTCCCATTGCGGGCGCACGCCCATCAGCGCCAGCGCCTGCGCCACGTCGTCGCCGCCAGTGCGCATGTTCGACGTGCCCCAGGCGGAAAGCGCGAGGCGCCGGGGATAGCTTCCCTGTTCCTGCGCATGGCGCTCAACCAGGAGCTGCGCCGACTTCCAGCCGAGCTGCCAGGCGGCCGGCGTCGGCACCGCGCGCGTGTCGAGCGAATAGAAATTGCGTCCGGTCGGCAGCACCTCCGGCCGGCCGCGGCTCGGCGCGCCTGCGGGGCCCGGTGCCACGAAGCGCCCGGCCAAGCCGCGCAGCAAACCTTCCATCTCGGCGGCACCGCAGGCCTCGACCGCCGGGCGAATCCCGGTTGCGATGGCGTTGAGCACGGCGCGCGTGCGCGCCCAGCCGGGCTCGGGCACCGCCTCGCCGGCAACCAGGCGGCGCGCCAAGAGCTCCAGCCGCTCCACCGTGTCGCCGGTGCTGCGCCAGGGCGCGTCGCCGGCCAGCGCTGGCGGGCGGGGTCCGGTCCAGGCCTCGCCAAGCGCAGCCGCAAGCGGGTCGAATCCTAGGGCGAGATCGGCGGCAAGCGCGCCGATGAGCGAGGCCTCCTCCGGCCGCTTCCCGCGCGGCAGCCGCGCCAGCGCCACCAGCAGGTCGGTCAGCTGCTCGCCTTCAGGCGCGCGGCCGAAAATGTGGAGGCCGTCGCGGATTTGCATCTCCTTGAGCTCGCAGAGATAGGCGTCAAGCTTGCCGAGCACGTCGGTCTCGCTCGCGCCCTCGGCAATGCCGCAATCGCGGTCGAGTCCGGTGGCGCGCAAGAGATCGAGGATCGCGCCGCCGAGCGGCTTGAGCCGGCGCGGGTCGCTGCCGGCAGCGGCGTAATACTCGTCGACCAGGCGCTCCAGCTCCGCCAGGCGGCCATAGCTTTCGGCGCGGGTCAACGGCGGCGTCAAGTGATCGACGATCACCGCCTGGCTGCGGCGCTTGGCCTGGCTGCCCTCGCCGGGATCATTGACGATGAAGGGATAGAGATGCGGCAAGGGCCCGAGCGCCGCCTCCGGAAAGCACTCGGCCGAAAGGGCCAGCGCCTTGCCCGGCAGCCATTCGAGGTTGCCGTGCTTGCCCATATGCACGACCGCCTGCGCGCGAAAGCCGTCGGCGAGCCAGGCGTAGAAGGCGAGATAGCCGTGCGGCGGCGCGAGATCGGGCGCGTGATAGCTCCGGGCGGGATCGATGTCGTAGCCGCGCGAGGGCTGGATCGCCACCGCGACATTGCCGAAGCGCAAAGCAGCGATGGCGAGGCTGCCACAATCGAGCCGGCTCTCGCGGAAGGACGGGTCGCGCTCAACCGCGCCCCAGCGCGCCTCAACCTTCTCCTGCGCCGCGCGTGGCAGGCGCGCGAAGAAGGCGGCGTAGTCGCCGCGGGCGAGGCTCTCCTCGGCGGACCGGCGGCGGCCGGCGGCGGAATTGGTGGGACCCGCGCGCAAGGCGGCGATGAGCGCATCGCCGTCGGGCGGAATCTCGCCGACGCGGTGTCCCGCCGCTTCCAGCGCGCGCAGCACCTCGATGGCGGCCTGCGGCGTGTCAAGGCCGACGCCATTGCCGATGCGGCCGTCGCGCTGGGGATAATTCGCCAGCACCAGCGCGATGCGGCGCTCCGCGGCCGGGGTTCGGCGCAGCCGCACCCAGTTGCGTGCGAGATCGGCGACGAAGCCGATGCGGTCGGCAACCGGTGCATAGGCGACCAGATCGGCCTCGGTCAAGGGATCGCGGCGCGAGACCGCCTTGAAGGAGACGGCGCGGGTAACGATGCGGCCGTCGATCTCGGGCAGCGCCACGTTCATGGCGATGTCGCGGGCATCGAGCCCCCGCGTTCCGCGCCGCCAGCCGCCCTCCTCGCCGCCGGCGAAGATCACCTGCAGCACCGGGCAATCGGCCGCCTCGAGCACGCCGGGACGATGCGCCTCGCTCGGCGCCGAGACGGCGAAGCCGGTGCCGTTGAGCACGATGTCGGGCGGCGCCTCGGCAAGCACCGCCGCCAGGATCGCCGCGGCTTGCGGGTCCTTGAGGCTCGAGGCGAAGAGCGGCAGCGGGTTGAGCCCGCGCGCCTGAAGGGCTTCGATCAGCGCATCGATCGGCGCGGTGTTCGCCGCCTGCATCAGAGCGCGATAGAAGACGATCGCCGACACCGGCGCATCGGCCCGCCATTCCCCGCGCAGCACGTCCAGCGTGACGGGCTCGCGTCCCGGCCAGTAGAGCCCAGCGCGCAGGAGCGGCGCCGGCTCCCGCCACGGGCCAGGCCTGCCGATCAGGCTCGCGGCATAGCGCAGGAATTCCCCGGCATTGCCGGCGCCGCCTTCGGCGAGATAGCGCCACAGGCGATGCGCGGCATCGGCCGGCACGGTCGACGCCTCTGTCAGCACGGCATCGGGCTGGTCGTCGCCGGGCAGCAGCGCGAGCGCGATGCCACGCGCGCGCGCCAGCGCGGCGACGCGCTCGACGCCATAACGCCAATAGCCGCTGCCGCCGAGCAAGCGCACGACGATCAGCCGCGCATGCGACAGCACGCACTCGACATAGCGATCGACGGAGTAGTTGTGGCCGAGCAGCAGCAGGCTCGCGAGGCGCAGGCTCGGCGCGGTCGGATCGCTTTCCACCAGAAGGCGCTGCGCCGCGGCGAGGCAGGCGATCTCGCTGTCGGCGGCCGAGAGCACGATGATCTCGCCCGGGCTCTGGCCGAGCTCGACCGCGGCGGCGCCATCGGCGATGGTCCCGGGCTGCGCGGCTAGGAGATGCATGGCTGTCCCGCGGCGGGCTGCAATTCCACCGTGCGCCCTTCGACATGCGCCTGCGGTGCAAGCTCAGGGTGAGGAAGAGGTGCAGACGGCATAAAGAACATTCGCCTCATCCTGAGCTTGCGCTTCGCGCCGCGCGCGAAGCGCATGTCGAAGGACGCAGGTCGTTGATCCAGCATCGTCATGCATCACGCCAAGAGCGCCGCGGAGATGGCGGCGCGGTCGATGCCCTTGCGGCCGATGACGACGAGATGCGTGCGGCGCTGCTCGCCCGCACGCCACGGCCGGTCGAAATAATGCTGCAGCCGCTCGCCGACGCCCTGCACCACCTGGCGGAGCTCCTTGCCAGGGACGTCGAGGAAGCCCTTGAGGCGCAGCACGTCATGAGCGGCGATGACCGCGCCGAGCCGGTCGAGAAAGCGCTGGGGATCGGCCACCGGCCCGCGCGCGAGGACGAAGCTCTCGAAATCCTCGTGGTCATGGGCGCCCTCGAGATCGTGATGCGAGGGTCGCTGGGCGAGATCGTCCTCGGCGGCGGCGGCAAGGCCGAGCAGGATGTCAGGCGCCACCGCGCCTTCTATCGCGCGCAGCAGCTTCACCGACGGCCGCAGCTTCTCGCGGATCGCGCGCTCGACCGCGGCGAGCGCGGCGCGATCGACGAGGTCGGTCTTGTTGAGCACGACGAGATCGGCCGAGGCGAGCTGATCGGCGAACACCTCCTCGAGCGGATTGTCATGATTGAGCGCGGGATCGGCCGCGCGCCGGGCGGCGAGTACCGCGGGATCCTCGGCAAAGCGCCCTTCCGCCACCGCCGTCGCGTCGATCACGGCGAGGACGCCGTCGACGGTGACGCGCGCCCTGACCTCGGGCCAGGCGAAGGCCTGCACTAAGGGCTTCGGCAGAGCCAGGCCCGAGGTCTCAATGACGATGTGCTCGGGCGGCACTGCCCGCGCCAGCAACCTCGCAATGGTCGGCAAAAAATCCTCGGCCACGGTACAGCAGATGCAGCCAT
>JASHRZ010000083.1 GCA_030037055.1 Alphaproteobacteria bacterium | reverse complement strand
CAGGTCTCCGGCGCGCGATATTGCCGCGTCGCGATTCTGCCGCCCTTTCGCGCGAGCCTGCCATGGGCGCCGGGGCCGACCCCGGCATAATCGCCGTAGCGCCAATAGGCGAGGTTGTGCCGGCTCTCGCCGCCGGGCCGCGCGTGGTTTGAGATCTCATAGGCGGCAAGTCCGGCGCCGGCGAGCCGCGCCTCGGTCGCCTCGTAGAGGGCGCCGGCCAGCTCGTCATCGGGCAACGCGAAATCGCTGCGCGCATAAGCCGCGGCGAAGGCGGTGCCGGGTTCGATGGTGAGCTGATAGAGCGAGAGATGATCGCCGGCAAGCGCGGCGGCGCGGTCGAGCTCCGCCTCCCAGGCAGCGAGCGTCTGGCCCGGGCGCGCGTAAATGAGATCGAATGAGAAGCGGGGAAAGTGCCGGCGCGCCAGCGCGATCGCGGCCAAGGCTTCGGCCAGGTCGTGGCGGCGCCCGAGGAAGCGCAGCGCGTTCTCGTCGAGAGCCTGCACGCCGAGCGACAGCCGGTTGACGCCGGCGGCGCGGAGCGCTTCGAAACGCGCCGCCTCGACCGAGCCTGGATTGGCCTCGAGCGTGATCTCGATATCGGCGGCGAAGCGCCAGCGCTCTGCGGCGCGCGCCAGCAGCGCCGCCACCATCTCGGGCGCCATCAGCGAGGGCGTGCCGCCGCCGAAGAAGATCGAGCCCAGACGTCGCTCTCCGGTCTCGGCGGCCGCCGCGTCGAGATCGGCCAGCAGCGCGTTCCGCCAGCGGTGCTGCTCGATGGCGTCGCGCACATGGCTATTGAAGTCGCAATAAGGGCATTTCGACGCGCAGAAGGGCCAATGAACGTAGAGAGCAAGCGCATCGCCATCGCCCGCCGGAAGAGCGTCCGTCATGTATCCGTCTCGCGCACGAAGCACGCCGCCGCCAGCTTGCCGAAGGCGTCGGCACGATGGCTGATCGCATGCTTCCGCGCCGGGTCCATCTCGCCGAAGGTCTCGCTGCCACCCTCGGGCACGAAGATCGGGTCGTAGCCGAAGCCGCGTGTCCCCCGTGGCGGGAACACCAGATGCCCCCTCGCCTCGCCGCGAAAGCTCTCGACATGGCCGTCGGGCCAGGCGAGCGTCAAGCAGGCGACGAAGCTGGCGCGGCGATCGCTCTTGCCGGCGAGCCGCGCCTCGACCTCGGCCATGGCGCGCGCGAAGTCGCGTCCGGCGCGCGCCCAGCGCGCGGAATGGATTCCCGGCGCGCCGTCGAGCGCGGGCACGACCAGGCCGCTGTCGTCGGCGAGCGCGGGCAGTCCGCTCGCCTGCGCCGCCGCGCGCGCCTTAAGCTCGGCATTGGCCTCGAAGCTTGCGCCGGTCTCCTCCGGCTCGGGCAGGCCCAGCACGCCGGCACCCGCCACGCCGATCTCGAACGGGCGCAGCAGCTCGGCGATCTCCGCCAGCTTGCCCGGATTATGCGTGGCGACGACCAGCCGCTCGCCGGCGAAGCGGCGCGCCATCAACTGAGCCCGAGCACGCGGCGCTGCAACAGCACGAGCTGGCCGATGCCGAGCCGCGCGAGCGCCAGCATTTCGGCGAAGCGCTGCTCGGTGAAGGCCTCATGCTCGGCGGTGGCCTGGATCTCGACGATGCCGCCGGCGCCGGTGAGCACGAAATTGGCGTCGGCCTGGGCGTTGGAATCCTCGGCATAGTCGAGGTCGAGCACCGCCTCGCCATCATGGATGCCGCAGGAGATCGCTGCCACCGCGTCGCCGAGCGGCAGCGCCGGCAGGCCGCCCACCGCGACCAGCTTCTGCAACGCGATGTAAAGCGCGACATAGCTGCCAGTGATCGCAGCGGTGCGGGTGCCGCCATCGGCCTGGAGGACGTCGCAATCGATGCGGATCTGCCGCTCGCTCAGCGCCTTGAGATCGGCCACCGCGCGCAGCGAGCGACCGATCAGCCGCTGAATCTCCTGGGTGCGGCCGCTCTGACGCCCGCGTGCCGCCTCGCGCTCGCTGCGCTCATGGGTCGAGCGCGGCAGCATGCCGTATTCGGCGGTGATCCAGCCGTGCCCGGTGTTGCGCAGAAAGGGCGGCACCTTCTCCTCCACCGTAGCGGTGCAGATCACATGGGTGTCGCCGAAGCGCGCGAGGCAGGAGCCTTCGGCATATTTGGCGACGCCCGGCTCGAGGCGAATCTGGCGCAGCTCATGCGGGGCGCGGCCGGAGGGGCGCGACATCATTGTGCCTTTCTGGTTTGTCGGGCCGGCAAGCTAGTGCGGCGGCGGGCCGGCGTCCAGCGTTGCCGCGGTTGACGCTGCGCCACGGCCTACCTACATTTCTGCCCGCCCCAGGGATATCCGAGAAAGCTATGGTCGCGGAACGGCTGCCGCCCGTCCCCAAGCCGGTCATCACGGAGCTCAACGAGCGCAGCCGTGAGATCTTCCGGCAGATCGTCGATGCCTATGTTGAGACCGGCGAGCCGGTCGGCTCGCGCACGCTCTCGCGCCGCGGCGGGCTCGACCTCTCGCCGGCCACCATTCGCAACGTCATGGCCGATCTCGAGGAGGCCGGCTTGCTGTTCGCTCCGCACACCTCGGCCGGGCGGCTGCCGACCGAGGCGGGGCTGCGGCTCTTCGTCAACGGTATCTTGGAACTCGGCGGCTTGAGCGAGGCGGAACGCGCCAGCATCGACGGCAGGCTGGTGGCGGCCGGCAAGAGCCTGCCGCAAGCGCTCGAGGAGGCGACGGCAGCGCTTTCCGGCCTGTCGCACTGCGCCGGGCTGGTGGTCGCGCCCAAGACCGAGCGGCGCGCCCTGAAGCATATCGAGTTCGTGCCGCTGCCGCCGGGCCGCGCGCTGGTGGTCTTGGTGACCGAGGATGGCCTGGTCGAGAACCGCCTGATCGAGACGCCGCTGGGCACGCTGCCCTCGACCATGGTGCAGGCGAGCAACTATCTGAGCTCGCGCCTCGTCGGCCACACCATCGACGAGGCCAAGGCGGCGGTCTCCGCCGATATCGACAGCAACCGCGCCCAGCTCGACGAACTCACCCGGCGCCTGGTCGAAGCCGGACTCGCCTCCTGGGGCGGCGGCGGAGAAGGCAGCGCGCTCATCGTGCGCGGCCAGTCCAATCTGCTCGACGACGTGACGGCGCTCGCCGATCTCGAGCGCCTACGCACCCTCTTCGACATGCTCGAGACCAAGGAGGCGATGCTTCGGCTGCTCGACGCGACGCGCGAGGGCACCGGCGTCCAGATCTTCATCGGCTCCGACAACCCGCTCTTCGGCGTCGCCGGTTGCGCCATGATCGTGGCGCCCTACGCCAACAGCCGCGAGCAGGTGGTGGGGGCGATCGGCGTGATCGGCCCGACGCGCATCAACTACGCGCGCATCATCCCACTGGTGGATTACACCGCGAAGATGATCGGAAAACTCTTGGGATAGCCTGGGGCAAGCGACATGAGCGACGACAGGAACGAAGCCCAGACCGCGCCCGACGGCGCCGCTGCGGCGACAGTGGCGGCGGAGGCGAGCATCGAGGAGCGGTTCGCCCGCGCCGAGGCAGAGCTGGCCGAGACCAAGGACCGGCTGCTGCGCGCGCTGGCCGAGACCGAGAACGTGCGCCGGCGCGCCGAGCGCGAGCGCGCCGACGCCTTGAAATATGGCGGCGCGAGCCTGGCCCGGGAGCTGCTCAATGTTGCCGACAATCTGCGCCGCGCGCTCGACAGCGCGCCCGCCGACCAGGCGGCGGACGAGCGCACGAGAACGCTGGTGCAGGGCGTGGCCGCCACCGAGCGCGAACTCCTCGCCGCCTTCGAGCGCAATGGCATCCGCCGCATCGACCCCGCCGGCGAGCGCTTCGACCACAATGTTCATCAGGCGATCTTCGAGGTCGAGAATACCGGTCAGCCGCCGGGCACAGTGGTGCAGGTGCTGCAGCCCGGCTACGTCATGTACGACCGGCTGCTGCGGGCCGCCATGGTCGGCGTCGCCAAGGGCGAGGGGAAACCGCCAGCGGACACGCCGCGCATCAACGAAGTGGTGTAGAAAACGACGCGGCGGTTCGAGAATCTTAAGCGCTTTCGGCTAGGCTTGGTCGCTGCTACCCCTAGCGCGTGACGCCGTCCCGTGTCGGAAAAGGCCAAACCGCTGGTCCTGCTGGTCGAGAACACCGTCCCGGCCCAGCTCTATCTCCAATATCTCAAGCACGCGCCGCTCGGGGCGCAAGCCGCCGAGACCTTGGCCGAAGCCAAGGGGGCGCTGGCGGCGCTGCGACCGGCGGCGGTGCTGCTCGATCTCGAGCTGCCCGATGGCAACCGGCTCGATCTCATCGGCTGGGCGCGCGGCGCCGGCCTCGACGCCGCCTTCATCGTCATTACGGCGCATGGCTGGATCAACGCCGCGGTCGAGGCGATGCGTGCCGGCGCCGGCGGCTCTCGCGCATCGTCGAGACGCTCGGCACCGAGCTCGCCGGCAGCAGCTTCGAGGGTTTCATCGGCGCCGATCTCTCCATGCAGGCGGTCTATCGGGTCGTCGACCTCGCCGCTAAGAGCCGGTCGACCGTCTTCATCACCGGCGAGAGCGGCACGAGCAAGGAGGTCTGCGCCGCGGCTATCCATCGCCGCGGACCCCGCCGCGAGGGCGCCTTCGTCGCGCTCAATTGCGGCG
Organism: Alphaproteobacteria bacterium; assembly: GCA_030037055.1. Taxonomy (GTDB): domain Bacteria; phylum Pseudomonadota; class Alphaproteobacteria; order ATCC43930; family CGMCC-115725; genus DAHUYF01. The sequence goes on along the minus strand of JASHRZ010000083.1, from coordinate 1,093 downwards.
CGGTGCCGAAGGAGCTGATGGAAAGCGAGATCTTCGGCCACGCCTTCACCGGCGCCACCGCCGATCGCGAGGGCGCGTCGCGCCGATGGCGGCACGCTCTTCCTCGACGCGATCTGCGAGATGAATCTGGCGTTGCAGGTGAAGCTGCTGCGCTTGGTCCAGACCGGGATGGTGCAGCCCGTCGGCAGCGACAAGAGCCGCGAGGTCGATACCCGTATCATCTGCGCCACTAATCGTGATCCCCTGGCCGAGGTCGAGGCCGGCCGCTTCCGCGAGGATCTCTATTACCGCCTGCAGGTCATCCCCATCGAGCTGCCGCCGCTGCGCAAGCGCGGCGGCGACGTGCTGCTGCTGGCCCGTCATTTCCTCGCCGAGTTCAGCGGGGAAGAGGGACGCCGTTTCCAGGGCTTCAGCCCGGAGGCGGAGGCCCGGCCTTGCGCCTCGCCCTGGCCCGGCAATGTGCGCCAGTTGCAGAACGTCGTCCGAAAGACGGTCGTCGTCCATGACGGTGAGCGGTCACCTGCCGTCCGATATCGCGGGCGAGCGTCCCGGCGAGGCGGGGTACGCGGCGCCGAAGCCGCCGGGGGAGGCCGACGAGATCGTGCCACTGGCGCAGCCCGAGCGACGGGCGAGCGCACGGTCGAGCTCTGCGGCGGCAACATGACCGAGGCGGCGATGCGCCTTGGTATTAACCTCTCCGCCATCTACCGACAGAGCTGGACGGCGCAGGCGGCGCAATAGGCGTCACATTGCCGCACGGCAAGGGCGGCACCCGCCCTCGAGCGCCTCGGCGGCGGCCTGCGTCAAGGCCAGGAGGCGCGGCTCCGGACGAAGCGGCGCTCTCGATCTCGCGGGCGCGCGCGGCGAGGCGCCTGAAGCCGAAGGTCCCGGCCGAGCTCTTGAGCGAATGTGCCGTCCGCGCAAGCATCTTGCGCTCGCCCGCGGCGACGAGCGATCGCATTGCCACTAGCAGGATGCTGAAGAACTCGGAGAGCGATGCCGGATGCGCAATTTAAGAATCCCAGAACCCGCCGCGTCGAATCTTCCGTGCGTGGCAGGCTAAGACATTGAATCAACGTTGCTCATCCGGAGC
>JASHRZ010000727.1 GCA_030037055.1 Alphaproteobacteria bacterium | reverse complement strand
GTGAGCAGGCGATCGTAGCGGACGGTGAAGGGCCAATTCCAGATCTCCCACCAGCGCGCGTAGCCGTTGGTGGAGAAGAAGATGAACTCGGCGTGCCCGACAAGGTTCTCGCCCGCGACGTAGCCGACACCGCTCGAGGGATCGCGGCTGTCGGCGGAATTGTCGCGATTGTCGCCCATCATGAAATAGTGGTTGGGTGGGACGATGAAGGGACAGGTGTTCTCGAGGTCCCGGCTCTCCTCATGCGGATCATCGCAGCGCTTGGCAGGCGCCTGATGATTGCGCGGCGCCAGCAGAATCGGATGCTGCACGCCATTGGGCAGTGTCTCGATGAATTGCTGGCGCAGCGCCCCGGTCTCGGGATCGACATAGCTGTCCGTGGGCATGCGCTTGACCGGCACGTCGTTGATGAAGACGGTCGCGTCCAAAACTTGGATCTTTTCACCCGGCAGGCCGATGAGGCGCTTGATGTAATCCGTGGAGGGGTCGCGCGGATATTTGAAGACGATGACGTCGCCGCGCCGCGGCTCGTGGAACAATATGCGCCCGGAGATCAGCGGCAAGCCGAAGGGCAGCGAATAGCGGCTGTAGCCGTAGGAGAATTTCGAGACGAAGAGGTAGTCGCCGACCAGCAAGGTCGGCACCATCGAGCCTGACGGAATATTGAAGGGTTCGTAGAGAAAGGTGCGGATGACAATCGCGATCGCAACGGCATAGACGAGCGTCTTGATCGTCTCGACGACGCCGTCCGAAGTCTTGTTTTTCATTAAGGACGCTCGCTAGGACGTTGAAATATAGCAATTTGTCGAGAAACAGCCCGCCGCTCGGCGACGATTAAGCGAACCCCGCACCGGGAAGTCAAGGCCGGGCGCCCATCGGGCTTGGTAAAGGATTTGATAAGGCCGCCGCGGCAGGATAGCCGGATGATCGCGACCGCAACAGCGATATGAGCGCGCTGAAGGGACAGCGGCTGTCGCCAAAGTCCGGCAGGCGGCCGCAGGCCATTATCGGCGCGGCGCCGGACGAGCCGACGCTGTTCCGCCGCGCGCTCGAACACCTGCAAACTGGCGGCCGCGTCGTGGCGGCGGCGCTTTGCCGGCGGGTGCTCGCGCGCGATCCCCGCCACCGGCAGGCCTTGTTGCTGCTCGGGGCGCTCGAGGTCGAGGACGGCGATCCCGCCGTGGCTGAGAGGCTCTTATCCCGCGCTCTCGAGCTCTATCCGGGCGAATTCTTTGCACTTCACAATCTCGCAAAACTGCGCCAGCGCCAAGGCGACGGCGCCGCCGCCATCGCGATCTTCGAGCAGGCGCTCGCGCGCCGGCAGGATTTTGCGCCGAGCTTCAACGATCTCGGCGTCTCGCTGCACCGCGCCGGCCGTCACGCCGCCGCGCTTGCCGCGTTCGATCGGGCGCTGATGATCGATCCCGCCTACGCCGTCGCGCACGGCAATCGCGGCCGCGTCCTGCTGGATGCCCGCCGCGCCGGCGACGCAGCAGCCGCGTTCCGGCGGGAAATCGCGCTGGCGCCCGGCTCGAGCGAGGCCTGGTACAATCTCGCCCTCGCCCATGATGCGCTCGACGATCTCGCAGAGACGGAAACGGCGCTGCGGCAGGCGCTGGCGCTCGATCCCGGACATGTCGCCGCCAATTTTCAGCTTGCCTTGGTCCTGGAGCGCCTGCACCGGCCCGCGGAAGCCGTGCCCTATTGCATCACCGGCGCGCGGCGCCAGGGGCTCGCTCTCAAGCCCTGCCTCGGCATTACGGCCGAGGCGCGGGTGTTGCTGCTCGGCGCCGCCGGTGCTTGCAACCTGCCGACGCGCGCGCTTTTCGATCGTCGCCGGTTCGAAACCATCGCCGTGCATCTGCTGCCGCCAGGTGCCGGCGAGGCCGGCCCGTCCGAACTGCTCGAGCGGCTGCCGCCCTACGACATCGCTTTCAACGCCATTGCCGACCCCGATCGCGGCGCCGCCTTTCTCGCCGTCGCGGCGGGATTGCGCCTCGGCCGCCCGCTGCTCAATCCCCCCAAGCGCGTGCTGGGCACGCGCCGCGATCTCAGCCCCCTGCTCTTCGCCGACATTCCGGGACTGGCGGTGCCGCCGACGCGGCGGGTGACGCGGGGAGAGCTCCTGGCGCTCGTGGCGGCCGGCGCACCGGCGCCGCCGATGCTGATCCGTCCCTGCGGCGCCCATGGCGGCTCCGATTTGAAGCGGCTCGACCGCCCCGCGGCGCTCGCGGCCTATCTCGACCGCGTCCCGCTCGACGAATTCTACCTCACGGAGTACTGCGATTATCGGAGCGAGGACGGCTATTACCGCAAGTATCGGCTGATCTTCGTCGACCGCGAGGTTTTCCCCTACCACCTCGCGGTCGCCAAGGACTGGATGGTCCACTATTGGCGGGCGGGCCCGGCGCAAACGCCGTGGATGAAGCGCGAGGAGGCGGCGTTCCTGGCTCATTACCGCAGCGTCTTCGACGGCCGCCGGGGCGAGGCGGTGCGCGAGGCGGCGCGCCGGCTCGATCTCGATTACGGCGGGATGGATTGCGCCATCACCCGCGACGGAAGCGTGCTGCTGTTCGAGGCCAATGCCGGCATGCTCGTCCACCTCGACGAATCGCGCGAGGACTTTGCCTACAAGCACGCCTTTGTGCCGCGCATCTTCGACGCCGTCGCCGCCATGGTGGAGCGGCGCCTCAGGGCGTCGGCAGGCTAGCGCTTGTC
>JASHRZ010000082.1 GCA_030037055.1 Alphaproteobacteria bacterium | reverse complement strand
ATGACGCCGCCACGCCGCAGCTGACCCCGCGCCTCCGCGTCCTTGATGATGGCGAGCGCGGCGCGGTCCTTGACCGAGCCCCCGGGGTTGAGGAACTCCGCCTTGCCGAGGATGGTGCAGCCGGTCTCCTGCGACGCCCGGCGCAGGCGGATCAGCGGCGTATTGCCGATGGTTTCAAGAAAGCCGTCGCGAATCTGCATCTTCGCTGCCGTTCATGGGCTTATGCGGACACTATAGGCGGCAGGCGAGGACGATCAAGCGGCGCGCCGTGGACGCTTCAAGACCGCGTTGACACGCTTAAAACGCCGTCGCCACAATTCCCGCCGTGATCGCTTCCTGCCGGGCACCCGCTGCGCTGATGAGCGCCCTGCTGCTCAGCGGCACCGCTCTCGCGGCGCCGCCGCGCGACACCATCGTCATGGGCAAGGGGATCGACGACATCGTCTCGCTCGATCCCGCCGAGGTCTACGAGGCCTCTGGCGGTGAAGTCGTGGGCAATCTCTACGACCGGCTGATCGACACTGAGCCGGCGGCGCCGGCGCAGCTCAGGCCGGCGCTCGCGCTAGACTGGCAAGTCGGAGCGGACGGGCTTACCTACACGCTGACCCTGCGCGCGGACGCGCATTTCGCCGATGGCGCGCCGGTGACAGCGGCGGATGCGGCCTTCTCGCTGCAGCGCGCGCTGAAGCTCGACAAGGCGCCCGCGCTGGTGCTGCAGCAGCTCGGCCTCACCCGCGACAATGCCGGCGAGCGCGTGCGCGCCCCGGACGAGCACAGGCTGGTCATCGTCACGCCGCAACCGGTGGCGCCCGGGCTGGTCTTCGCCTGCCTCACCAGCACAGTCGCGAGCGTCGTTGAGCGCAGCGTGGTGATGGCCCATGCGCAGGAGGGGGATTTCGGCAATTTCTGGCTTGCCACCCACGCCGCCGGCTCCGGCCCCTATCGTTTGGCGGTGTGGCACCCGGCGGAGCGCTACATCCTCGACGCCGATCCGGCCTATTGGGGCGGCGCGCCGGCCAACCGCCGCATCATCGTCCGCCACATCAAGGAGGCGGCGACGCAGCGGCTGATGCTGCTGCGCGGCGACCTCGACTACGCGCGCGATCTCGACGCCGATCAACTCGCGGCGATTTCGGGCGATCCGCGCTTCCGGCTCGACCGCGGCGTTCAGACCTTGATCACCTATCTCGCGCTCAACCAGCGCAACCCCTATCTGCGCCGTCCCGAGGTGATCGAGGCGATCAAATACCTCGTCGACTACGCCGGCATGGCGCGCGCCGTTCTCGGCCCGACGCGCATTCTGCATCAGGCCTTCGAGCCGCAAGGCTTCCTCGGGGCGATCGACGACCTTCCGTTTGGCTATGATCCCGCCCGCGCGAGGGCGCTGCTGGCCGAGGCTGGACTCGGCCAGGGCTTCGACGTCACCATCGACGTGCGTAACGCCTGGCCGTCGCTGGACATGGCGCAGGCGCTGCAGGCGAGCTTCGCCGAGGCCGGCATCCGCCTTGGCCTCATCCCCGGCGATGGCAAGCAGGTGCTGACCAAGTACCGAGCGCGCCATCACGACATCTTTCTCGGCGAATGGGGCCCCGACTATCCCGATCCGCACAGCAATGCCGAGGCGTTCATCGTCAATCCGGACAATTCCGACCAGGCGGCGAAGAAGACGCCGGCCTGGCGCAATTCCTGGTCCGACACGGCGCTCGCTGCGCGCGTCGCCGCCGCACGGGAAGAGCGCGATGCGGCAAGGCGCGCCGAGCTCTACCGCGCTCTCCAGCGCGATCACCAGGAGCGCGCACCCTTCGTCTTCATGTATCAATATGTCGAGGTGGCGGCGCATGCCGCCGATGTCGACGGCTTTGTCATCGGCCGCGGGCCCGCGAGGAACCGGTATGGCGCGATCAAGCGACGCTGAGGCCGAGGGCAAACGGACGTGACGCCAAAGGCCGCGACCGCCGCTCTGCGCCTTCTGGCGCAGGTTCTGCTCACCCTCTTCGGCCTGCTGCTCGCCACCTTTCTCATCGCCCGGGTGGTGCCAATCGACCCCGTGCTGGCGGTGGTCGGCGACCGAGCCTCGGCCGAGGTCTATCAGCGCGTCCGCGCCGAGCTCGGCCTTGATCAGCCGCTCTGGGTGCAATTCTACCGCTACGTCTCGCTGGTGCTGCACGGCGATTTCGGCCGGTCGGTGCTGACGCGCAACCTCGTCACCGCCGACATCGCCCGCTTCCTGCCGGCGACCATCGAGCTTGCCACCGCGGCGACCGCGCTGGGCGTGCTCCTCGGCATTCCGCTCGGCGTGCTCGCCGCCGCTCGCCAGGGCTCCTGGCTCGATCAACTCATTCGCGTCGTGGGATTGCTGGGCTATTCGATCCCCGTGTTCTGGCTCGGCCTCATGGCGCTGCTGGTGTTCTATGCCGAAATCGGATGGGCGGCGGGGCCGGGCCGGCTCGATGTCTTCTATGAGGACCGGCTTGCGCCGACAACCGGACTGCTGCTGGTTGACAGCGCGCTCGCCGGCGACTGGGCGATCTTCCGCAGCGCGCTGGCGCATCTCCTGCTGCCGGCGGGCGTCCTCGGCTATTTCTCGCTCGCCTATATCAGCCGCATGACGCGCAGCTTCATGCTCGACCAACTCGGCGAGGAATACATCGTCACCGCCCGCGCCAAGGGGCTCAGCGAGGCGCGCGTGCTGTGGCGCCACGCGCTTGGCAACGTACTGATGCCGCTCGTCACCGTGATCGCACTCTCCTATGCGAGCTTGCTCGAGGGCTCGGTGCTGACCGAGACGGTCTTCGCCTGGCCGGGGATCGGCTCCTACCTCACGAACTCGCTGCTCAGCATCGACATGAACGCGGTGCTCGGCGGCACGCTGGTCGTCGGCGTCATCTTCGTAACGGTCAACCTGCTTGCCGATCTGCTCTACCGTCTGCTCGATCCGAGGATGCGATGACCGAAGGAACGCGCTCCTGGCAGGACTGGCTTGCCAGCGACGCGCCCGCCTCGCGCCGCCAGGCACGGCTCGGCGAGGCTTGGCGCTTGCTGCGCGCCTTCCTGCGCCACCGGCTCGCCGTCGCCGGGCTGATCATTCTGGGCCTGCTCCTGCTGGCGGCGCTGCTGGCGCCGCTGGTGGCGCCCTATCCGCCCGCAGCACAGCATTTGGCCGAGCGCCTCGCCCCGCCCGGTGCGCAGCATTGGCTCGGCACTGATGAATTCGGCCGCGACATCCTCTCGCGCCTGCTCTACGGCGCGCGCATCACTCTCGGCATCGTCGCTTTGGTGACGGCGATCGCCGCCCCCGTTGGTCTCGCCGTCGGCTGTACCGCGGGATATCTCGGCGGCTGGGCGGATGCGGCGCTGATGCGGCTCACCGACGTGTTCCTGGCGCTGCCGCGCCTCATCCTGGCTCTCGCCTTCGTCGCGGCGCTGGGAGCGGGGATCGAGAACGCGATTCTCGCCATCGCCCTGGTCGCCTGGCCGCCTTACGCGCGCATCGCCCGGGCCGAGACCCTGACAGTCAGGCGCACCGACTTCATCGCCGCAGCACGGCTGATGGGCGCCTCCGCGGCGCGCATCGTGCTGCGCCACATCATGCCGCTCTGCCTCGCCTCGGTGATCGTGCGCGTCAGCCTCGACATGGCCGGCGTCATCCTGATCGCGGCCGGCCTGGGCTTCCTCGGGCTCGGCGCGCAGCCGCCCTCGCCGGAATGGGGCGCGATGATCGCCGCCGGACGGAAATTCATGCTCGACCAATGGTGGGTCGGGGCCATGCCGGGCATCGCCGTCGCCGTGGTGAGCCTCGGCTTCAACCTGCTGGGTGACGGGCTGCGCGACGTGCTCGACCCGAAGCAGCGATGACCGGCGCGCTGCTCGAGATCGCCGATCTCCGCATCCGCTTCGCCGGTGCCGGCGAGGTGGTGCGCGGCGTCGGTTTCGCGCTCGGCCGCGAGCGCCTCGGCATCGTCGGCGAGACCGGCTCGGGCAAATCGCTTACCGCCCGCGCCATCCTGAAGCTGCTGCCGCGCGGCGCGGCGATGAGCGCGACCCGGCTCGCCTTCGATGGCATCGACCTGCTGGCGACGGGCGAGCGGGCCATGCGCGCGCTGCGCGGGCGCCGCCTCGGCCTCGTCCTGCAGGATCCGCGCTTCTCGCTCAACCCGGCGATGAGCATCGGCCGGCAGATCGAGGAGGCCTGGCGCGCCCATCGCGCGGGATCGCGGCGCGAAGCGCGCGACAAGGCATTGGCGCTGCTCGAGGCGGTGCGCATCCGCGAGCCGCAGCGCGTCCACGGGCTCTATCCCCACCAGGTCTCCGGCGGCATGGGCCAGCGCGCGATGATCGCGATGATGCTGGCGCCCGATCCCGATCTCCTGATCGCCGACGAGCCGACTTCCGCCCTCGACGTCAGCGTCCAGGGACAGGTGCTCTCAGTGCTCGACGAAGAGGTGAGCCGGCGCGGCATGGGCCTCATCCTCATCAGCCACGATCTTGCTCTCGTCCGCTCCTTCTGCGACCGGGTGCTGGTGATGAGGCAGGGCGAGATCGTCGAGAGTTGCGCCGCCGCCGCGCTCGCTTCGGCGAGCCATCCCTATACGCGCTGCCTGCTCGCGGCGCAAGCCGAGCTTCTAGCGTGATCGCCGCGCACGGCCTCACGGCGCGCTTTGGCGCGACACTCGCCGTCGATGGCGTCTCCTTTAGCATTGCCGCCGGCGAGGCCTTCGGCATCGTCGGCGAGAGCGGCTCGGGCAAATCGACCGTGCTGCGCGTGATCGCCGGGCTTCATGCCCACTGGTCGGGCACCCTTGAGCTGGACGGCGTGCCGCAATCGCCGCGCCGGCTCAGGCCCGGCGGCGCGGCGCAGATGGTGTTCCAGGATCCCTACGGCTCGCTCCATCCGCGCCATACGGTCGATCGCGCGCTGGCGGAGCCGCTGGCGGTCCATGGCATCGCCGCCGCGGCGGAGAGGATCGCCGACGCGCTCGCCGATGTCGGGCTCGCGCGCGAGCACCGCTTCCGCTACCCCCATCAGCTCTCGGGCGGCCAGCGCCAGCGCGTCGCCATTGCCCGCGCGCTCATCCTGGCGCCGCGCCTCGTGCTCCTGGACGAGCCGACCTCGGCGCTCGACGCTCCGGTCCAAGCGGAGATCCTGGCGCTGCTGCAGCGCCTGCGGCGCGAGCAGCGGCTCGCCTACGTCCTGGTGAGCCACAACCTCGCCGTCGTCGCCGCCTTGTGCGAGCGCGTCGCGGTGATGCGCGAGGGTCGCTTCGTCGAGGAACTTGCGGTGGCGGATCTCCGCGCCGGCCGCGCAGAGGAGCCCTATACCAGGCAGCTGATCGAGGCGAGCCGCGGCTATCGACGGCGTTGACGGCCCTGCGGCTCGAATCGACTACCGCCAGAGCCTGCGCAGCCTTGCTCGATTGGCGGCGAGCCAATAGAGCGCGATCATGGTGGAGGCGTTCTCGATCCCGCCCGCGCGCAGCAGCCGCGCCGCTTCGGCATAGCTCTTCACCACGACCTTGATGTCCTCATGCTCCGCCGCGAGCCCGTGGACGCCACCGGCGCGACTGGCATCGACGCGACCACAGAACAGCGCGACCGCCTCCGTCGTGCCGCCGGGGCTGGTGAGCAGGCGATGGATCGGCACGAGCTCGCCTTCGATGGCGAGTCCGGCCTCCTCTCGCGCCTCGCGCCGCGCCACGTCGCTCTCGGGCTCGTCGCCGCGGTCGACGAGGCCCGCGATGATCTCGAGCTGCCGGGAGGAGAAGCCGGCGAGATGCGCGGGCAGGCGGAATTGCTCGACCAGCACCACCGCATCGCATCGGGGATCGTAGAGCAGGAGGCCGACGGCGACGCGGCGCTCCACTACTTCGCGGGTGATTTCGGCGCTCCATCCGCCGCCATAGAGGCGGTGGCGCAAGCGATAGAGGCCGACGCGGAAGAAGCCGTGATAGGCGGTCTCGCGGTGGAGAATCTCCAGCTCGTCCGCGCTCATGGCGGCGCGCAAAAGGCAACGGCCGTGGGCAGCACCGCGGCAGTTTAGGCGGAACTCTGAGGGCGGACAATCCGTCCGGTGCTCAGGCGCCGAGACGCTCTCTTCTGGCGTCCTCGCCGCGCTCGGCCGAAACACGGCTCGCTTCCTCGGCGAGAAGCAGGCGCATGGCGGCGATGCACAGCGCCAATGGCGCCGTGGCGGCGGGCGCCAAGGAGGGGTAGGGGATCATCGCGTCGCTGGCGCGGTAGATCTCGCCGATCCAGCCGCCAAAGCCGCCGTGGCAGTCGCTGATCTGGCCCAGGCGATGGATCGTCCAGCCCGCGGGCAGCAGCCGCAGCGCCGCGTCGATGGAGCGGGTGTAGGGCGGCACCGGCTTTGTCGTGCCGAACAGACGCTGGATGACGTAGTCGAGGTACTCGCTTCCCTCTTTGGCGCTTTGCAGCGTCGTCACGAGTTTTGCCAGATCCATCGCCTAACGACCTCGCAGCGATTCCGGAACAACGAAATGCTAGCGGCGACGGAATGCGGGCGAGAGGGTCAAAAATGTGTCAGCCGCGCGGCCTCGCGGCGCTGAGACGTGCGATCTCGGCGAGAGGCAGGCGGACGCGCATGAGCAGCCCGTTCGGCCTTTGGTTCTCGGCCTGAATGGTGCCGCCGAGGGCTTCGACGTTGCGCCGCGCGATCCACAGCCCGATGCCGAAATTCGTGTCGTGGCCGTCCTCGCGCAGCGGCATACGCTGCGAGAAGTACCGATCGAAGATGCGCGAGAGGTTCTCCGGCGGAACGCCAGGACCGGTGTCGCCGATCAGCAGCTCTGCGAAGCCGTCGCGCGCCTCGAGACGGACGCCGACGCTGCCGCCCTCGGGAGAGAAGGAGATGGCGTTGTCGAGCAGGTTCTCGATCACCGTCTCAACCATCTCCTCATTGGCGTGGCTCAGCACACGCGCGGCGATATGGCCCCGCAGCGACAGCTTGCGGGCGACCAGGGCGTCGGCATGCGCGTGCAGCAGCCGCTCGAGCAGGCTGGATAGGTCGACATCGGCGCGCGGCGTGTCCATGAGATCGGCAGTGGCCTCGTCGAGCCGCCGCGCCGAGGCGACGAGGCCGTCGAGCTTGTCGAGCGAGGTCTCGATCAGCCCGACCGCGCGTAGACCGCGGCGATTCTCGGCGGCGATGGCGCGCTTCAACGGCTCGAGCGACTGGCGGATGACGGCGATCGGCGTCTTGAACGCGTGCGCGTTGTCCTCCGCCGCGCGGCGGATGTCGCTTGCCGAAGCATCGAGCACTTCGACCATGTGGTCGAACTCCTCGGCGACGTCGGCGAGTTCGGGGATATCGTTCTGCGCGCGGAAGGAGCCGCCGCGCCCGCGCCGCTCGCGGATGGTGCGCGCGCGCTCGGCAAAGCGTCGCAAGCCGCGCCTGACGCCCCAGAAGGTGGTGACGGTGAGCAGCACCATGGCAAGATAGATCGCCGCCGCAATGCGCACCTCCGAGCTTGCCCAATACGGCCGCCCGAGGTTCGAGCCCGGCAGCGTGCCGGCGGCCGAGGACGTAACCACCACCCAGCAGCCTGCCGGCGCCTTCAACGGCGTCACCGAGGTCACGACCTCGTCGGTGCCGTCCGGCGTGCGGTAGCGCAGCGCGAAGGGGAACTCGCCGTCGCAGCTCGCGGAGAGGCGATCGAGCACGCCTTGTCGGCTCAGGGTGTCGCGCTCGGCGTCGAGCTGTGCGGCCGAGACCGCCGGCCAGGAGGCGACGTAGTAGAAACCATCGGTGCCGCTGGGGGCAAAGAGCAGCTTCAGGTTGGTGAAATCGTCGGCAAAGCGCGCGAGCTCCCGGCCGAGCTGCGGCAGCGCCCGTCGTTCGCCCGCCGACAGCAGCGGCGCCAGCGCTGCCGTGATGACATGGCCGTGCTCGCGCACGCTGCGAAGCAGCACCGCCTTCTCGGCCTTGTCGGCGGCGCGGAACTGGTCGTAGACAATGATCGGCACGGCCAAAAAAATGATCGCCAGCACCGCTGCCTTCGCCGTCAGCGAGCGATAGAAGCGCGGCCGCCTCGCGCTGGGCGGCGGCGGAGATGCCGGAGCGAGTTCCTGCCGGCTAGGCGCCGGCAATCCAGCGGTAGCCGAATCCAGCATAATTCTGAACCTGGTCGAATTCGGGATCGATGTCGCGGAATTTCTTGCGGATGCGCTTGATGAAGGTGCGCACGTTGGCGCGATAACCCTCGGCGCCGTAGCCGGCGACGAAATCCTTGCCGTGCACGAGATCGTAGATCTCGCGATAGCCGACATCCTCGCTGACGCGCGAGGCGAGCAGCGCCACGATCTTGAACTCGGTGAGCGTGAGGTCGAGCGTCCGGCCGTTCCAGGCGGCGCGGTTGATGTCGAAGCGCAGCTCGAGTCGGTCGAGGATGACGACGTCGCCGGCCGGGCCGCCAGCGCCGGCCGGCTCGGCGACCGGGCGCATCCCTTCGGTGATGAGGTGAAGGCGTTTCAGCAGGATGGACAGCCGGCGCGATTTGTCGATGAAATCGACCGCCCCGCCCTCAAGCGCCGCCTCTTCGTAGATGTCGTCGCTGAGCGCGGTGAGAAAGATGACCGGCATCGTCGCGCCGGCGCGGCGCAGGCGGCGCAGCACCTCGAGGCCGTTCATGCCGGGCATGCGCCAGTCGAGCAGGATGACGTCGGCGCCGCCGCCGCTCCGGAAATAGTCGAGCGCCGGCTGGCCGCCGGCAAAGCTCTGCACGTCGAAACCCTCGTCGACAAGGTTGAGGCCGAGGGATTCCCGGAAGGAATCGTCGTCGTCAACGAGAACGATCCGTACCGGTGTCGGAGTCGGCACGGGACCGTCGCTCGTCGACGAGGGCGTCGTAGCATCGCTGGACGGATCGCTCGGGTAGGTCATGGCTCCTGATTTCATAGTGTAAGACCCGCATCGTTTGGCTTTGCAGATCGAGATAGAAATAAACGTCGGCATCGCATTCGGCGCCCGCATATCTCCAGATCGTCGCCGGCGGCGAGTCCGCCCGCGCGTGGGGATCGCCGAGAAGATCGGCGACATGCGGCTGATCAAGACCGATCAGCCGGTCGAATCCGCTGGGCCCGGTCTCGATGGCCGGTCCGGCCGGCGCGGTCTCGATAGCCGGGGGCGGCAGCCGCGCCAGAC
>JASHRZ010000726.1 GCA_030037055.1 Alphaproteobacteria bacterium | reverse complement strand
ACGTGGGAATTGCGGTAGCCGTGCCATTCCCAGCTCGCCGACGCGCCGATCGGGTCCGTGATCCGCGCCTTGAACACCTCCGGCAGGGCGCGGCCGAAGCGGCGCAACAGCGCCAGGCTCAGGCGGTTGACGCGGACGTCGTTGTATTCCCAATAGCTGCCGGGCGGCTGCAAGGCGCGCGGCGATCCCTTTGCCTTGCCGCGGCCTTCGAGCGCGAGGTCGCGGTTGCGGTCGACGAGATCCGGCTTGTCCCAGAGCGTGCCTTCCCATTCGGAGGTCTGCTGCAGCATATGGCGCCAGGTGATGGCGCGGTTCTGCGCGCTCTCGAAGCCGCCGTCGCGCACGCTTTGGCCTACGGGCTCGTCGAGATCAGGGATGAGGCCGTCGGCGACGGCAAGGCCGGCCAAGATCGAAAGATAGCTCTTGGCGACGCTGAAGGTCATGTCGACCCGCCGCGTGTCGCCCCAGCTGGCGATGATCCGGCCATGGCGCAGCACCAGCCCGTTGGGCTCGCCGCGCGGACGCGTCGGGCCGATGATCTCGCTCCAGGGCCCTTCCTCGAAATGGCCCCTGGCGATGACCGTGTGCAGGTCGTTCTCCCACGGCGTCTCGCGCGCACGGGCGAAGGCCACGGCATCCTGAAGCGCCTCGGCGTCGAGTCCCGGCGCGGCGGGCTCGGCGCGTTCCCAAGGCGCGCCGTCGGGTCCGGGGATGTATCCGTCCTCGCTCATGCGGCGGAGAGTGGCATAGCACAGGACCGCCGCGCCGGCGATGGATTGCGGCTTCGAGATCAACGCCATCGGCCACGTGCCGCAGGAGGGCGAGGTCGCCGCCGTCTAACGGTTGAGCATCTGCGTCACGGCGCCGCCGACCGCGGTGCGGCCGCCATCCACCACCCATTGCGCGCCGTTGACATTGGCGGCGAGGTCGGAGCAGAGGAACAGCACGACACTGGCGATCTCCTCCGGGGTGGTGTAGCGGCCGGATGGAATTCCGGAGCGATAGCGCCGGCCGACGGCGTCGGGATTGGCGGGATCGATCTGGCTCTCCAGCGAATGCATCATGCGGGTGTCGACCGGGCCGGGGCAGACGGCGTTGACGCGCACGCCTTCGCGCGCCACCTCGCCCGCCGCGGCCTTGGTCAGGCCGATCACCCCATGCTTGGACGCGACATAGGCCGACATGCCCGGCGTCGCCACCAGCCCCGCCACAGAGGCGGTGTTCACCACCGCGCCGCTCTTCTGCCGCAGCATCACCGGCAGCACGTGTCGCAAGCCCAGGAACACGCCTTTCAGGTTAACGCCGATGACGGCGTCGAACAGCGCCTCGTCATAGTCCGCGATGGGCCTGAGCTTGCCCTCGATGCCGGCGTTGTTGAAGAAGCAGTCGATCCGGCCATGCGCGTCGAGCGCGGCCTTGACATAGTTCTGGACCTCGGCGGAGCGGGTGACGTCGGCCGCGACGAAGCGCGCCTCGCCGCTCTGCTGGCGGATGACGCCGAGGGCGGCCTCGCCCGCCGCGGTGTCGCGATCGACCAGCACCAGCTTGGCGCCCGCCTTGCCAAAAGCGAGCGCGGTCGCCCGGCCGATGCCGTTCGCCGCGCCGGTGATGACTGCAACCTTGCCGTTGAAATCCATTGCCCGATCCTCCCTCTGCCGCGGTCGAAGCCGCGCCGCCACAGTCTACTCCTTCCGCTCTTGGCTGGCGCGCCCGGCTTTGCCACACTGCAGCGATGGAAGCCGATCCCGAAATCGCCGCGCTCAAGCGCCTGCTGCAGGAGGCGCGGCGCGCGGTCGTCTTCACTGGCGCCGGCATCAGCACCGAATCCGGGATTCCCGATTTCCGCAGCCCCGGCGGCATCTGGACGCGCTACCAGCCGATCGACTTCGACGATTTCCTGCGTTCCGAGGGGGCGCGGCGCGAGGCGTGGCGGCGCAAATTCGCCACCGATCCGACCATCCGCGCCGCCCGGCCCAATCGCGGCCACCGCGCGGTCGCCGCGCTGGTTGAGCGCGGCAAGGCACGATCGGTCATCACCCAGAATGTCGACGGCCTGCACCAGGCCTCGGGCGTCCCGGACGAACGCGTCATCGAGCTTCACGGCAACACCACCTACGCCCATTGCCTCGACTGCCGCCGGCGGTACGAGATCGAAGCGCTGCGCCTGGCCTTCGAGCACAACGAGATGCCGCCGCTGTGCGAGGTCTGCGGCGGTCTGGTGAAGACCGCCACCATCTCTTTCGGCCAGCCCATGCCGCAGGAAGCGATGGAGCGCGCCGAGCGCGAGACGCTGGCCGCCGATCTCTTCATCGTCGCGGGCTCGTCGCTGGTGGTCTATCCCGCCGCGGGCTTCCCCGAACTCGCCAAGCGCAACGGCGCGGCATTGGTGATCGTCAACCGCGATCCGACCGGCCTCGACGACATCGCCGACCTCGTGCTCAAGCGCGCCATCGGCGAGACGCTGGGCGCGGCGGTCGGCGTCGACTGACGCGGCTCCTTGCGGCGATGCCGAGGAAGGCAGGCCCCGCGGAGCACGACACCGCAGCGCGGCTGATCCCGCCGCGGCCGAGCCTTGCCGCGTTGCGCGAGGCGGCGCGTCACTGCACCGCCTGTTCGCTTTATGCCGGGGCGACGCAGACGGTCTTCGGCGAGGGGCCGGCCCATGCCAGGCTGCTGCTGGTGGGCGAGACACCCGGCGACCAGGAAGACCGTTCCGGGCGGCCTTTCGTCGGTCCTGCGGGCAGGCTCCTCGACCGCTGCCTCGCCGCCGTGGGCATCGAGCGCGACGAGGCCTATGTCACCAATGTGGTGAAGCACTTCAAATGGACGCCGCGCGGCAAGCGGCGCCTGCATGCCAAGCCCAGCACGATGGAGATCCGCGCCTGCCGGCCCTGGATCGAGGCCGAGATCGCGGCGGTGAAGCCCAAGGTGATCGTCTGCCTCGGCGCCACCGCGGCGCAGGCGCTGCTTGGTGCCGGCTTTCGCGTGACGCGCCAGCGCGGCGCGTTCGTGCCTTCGGCGCTGGCGCCTCATGTGCTGGCGACGGTCCATCCCTCGGCGCTGCTGCGCGCCGAGCCGGAGATGCGCGAAGCGGAGATCGCGCGCTTCATCGCCGATCTCCAGGTGGCCGCGAAGGCGCTTGCCTGACCGGCAGCGCTTCTCGCGGCGTCGCGAGGCCGCGCTTGGATGTGTACTCGTGAGCGGCGCGGGACGGCGCCGGCCGAATGTCCGCGATCCCAAACGAATGCTGACCGCCGGCAATTGGAAAGCGGCGTCGGCTGAGTGCCAGAAGCGGTTCGGGGCGCGACCTCGAGCCCCTCTGCTAAGGCCCGGATAGAACTTTGCAGATCAAGCAGCGGCAGGGCAGTCGCTTGCGACCTAGTGATCCGACGCCGTTGTTGTCTCCTCCGCGCGCGCTCGGTTGGCGCCACGCTCGATCAGATACTCGCGATCGAGCAGCTTGGCCGAATGGTTGAGGTCGGACTGGGCGATGAGCACGCTGAGTTCAGTGCGTTTCAGCGCGGCGATCACTTCGGCGAGGCGCTGCGACAACGCCGGCGCGACGCCTTCGAAGGGCTCGTCGAGCAGCAGGAGCCGTCTGCCGGCGGTGAGCGCCCGGGCCAGCGCCACCAGCTTCTGCTGGCCGCCGCTCAGCAGCAGCGCCTTGCGCGCGCGCATGGCCGCGACCTCAGGCATCAGCTCATAGACGAAGGCGAGCCGCGCCTTGCCATCGAGATCGCGCGTGACCCAGCTCGGCAGCAGGATGTTCTCCTCGACCGAAAGCTGCGGCACGAGGCGCCGATCCTCGGGCATGTAGCCGATGCCGATACCGGCGCGGCGATGGGTCGGGGACCGGGTGAGATCCGTTCCGGCGAAGCGGATCTCGCCGCGCACCGGCAGCAGCCCCATGATCGCGCGCAGCGTGGTGGTCTTGCCGGCGCCGTTCCGCCCGACCAGACCGACCATCTCGCCGGGCTCGACCGCGAGGCTGACGCCGCGCAGCACCTCGACCGACTGGACGGCAACCCGGACATCGGCGAGCGCCAGCGCACCGCTCATTGCACGATTCCCGTGACGTAGCGCTGCACCTCTTCATTGCCCAGCACCGTCGTCGGGATGTCGTCCGCGATCACGCGACCGTCATAAAAGGCGAGCACGCGCTCGGCATAGCGCGCGACAATCTCCATGTCGTGCTCGACGAAGAGCACGGCGACCTCGCCGCCGGCGAGCGCCGACATGATCACATCCATCAGCGGGAATTTCTCCTCCGCCGCGACGCCGCTGGTGGGCTCGTCCAGCAACAGCAGTTTTGGCCGCCTGGTCACCGCCATGGCGATGTCGACGAGCTTGCGCACGCCCCCCGGCAAGGCGGCGATGGAACGGTCGCGATACTCACCCAGGCGAAACCGCGCCAGCAGATCGTGCAGCTCCGCCATGAGATCCGGCGTCCGCGCGTCGCGCCAGGACGACAGGCGCTCCGAGCGCGCGATGCCGAGCGCCATCAGCATATTCTCCTCAGGGGTCATGCTCTGAAAGAGCTGCGGCATCTGAAACGAGCGGCTCACGCCATGGCGGCTCACCACGCGCGGCGGGAGGCCGGTGATGTCGATGCCGTCGAGCAGGATCGATCCGCGGTCAGGCTTGACATAGCCGGTCACCATATTGACGAAGGTAGTCTTGCCGGCGCCGTTGTTGCCGATGAGGCCCACACGCTCGCCGCGCCGAGCCATGACGGAAACGTCCCTGGCGGCGACCACCGCGCCGAAGGATTTGTGCAAGCCCCTGGCCTCGATGAGCGCGGTCATTTGAGGCTCTCCACCGGAAGGGACGCTGCCTCGGGGGGCGGGTTGCGACGCCGCAGCAGCGAGCCGAGCCCTTCCGGCAGGAACAGGATGACGAGCAGCAGGAAGATGCCGAGCGCCATCTGCCAGCTGTTCGGAAAATATTGGCTCGAGAACGACCGCACGAGTTCGAGCAGGATCGATGCCAGGAACACGGCGACAACGCTCTGATGACCGGCGAGAATGGCGAGGAATACGAACTCGCCCGAGCTGGTCCAGAAGGCGAAATCGGGATCGATGTGGCCGAGCGCCAGCGCTGCGAGCGCCCCGCCCATGCCGCCAAGACCGGCCGCGGCGACGAAATTGCCCAAGCTCACCCGCCGCACCGAGGCGCCAAGATATTCGACGCGGATCTCGTTGTCGCGCGCCGCGAGCGACAATAACCCGCGCATCGAATCGAAATGGAGGCGGCACAGCACCGCCGCCGCCACAGTGACCAAGCCGGTGAAGACGAAGAGCGCATAGCCGAACGCATCCGGCGTTGCCGCCCGATAAAAGAGAAAGCTCGGCGCGCGCAAATTGATTCCGTCGGAGCCGCCGAGGGAATAGGTCTTGTTCAGGATACCGTAGGCGATCATCGACAATGCCAGGGTCAGGGTCGCGAAGAAGATGCTGCGATATCCCGCCAGGAGCGGGGCGATCGCCAGGCCGAGCAGGAGCGCGACCGCGCCGCCCAGCGCGACCAACAGCAATGCGTCGCTCGCATCGGCCCAGCGCATGGCAAGGCCCGCCGCATAGGCGCCGGCGCAATAGAACAGTCCCTGGCCGAAGGAGACCAGCCCGCCCCGCATCAGCAGCACCAGGCCGAGCGCCACTATTCCCTTTGCGAACGCCATCGTCGTCAGGAATACGACCCAGTTCGGCGCGGTGCCGCCGAGCGCCGCGATGAGCGCGAAGCTCGCCAGCGCGACGGCGAGCGGGCCGAAGCGGCGCATCAGATTTTCCTGAGCGCGGCACGCTGGAACAGCCCCTCGGGGCGCAACGCCAGCACGCCTGCCATGACGAGATAGACGATGAAGAGCTCGGCCGAAGGCATGAGGTGGATCGCCGCCGAGCGCGCCAATCCCACGAGGAGCGCCGCAATGGCCGCGCCCTCGACGCTGCCCAGCCCGCCGATGACGACGACGGCGAAGCTCAGCAGAATGACGGTGATGCTGATGCCTGGCTGAACCGAGATCTTGGGCGCGGTGAAGGCGCCGCCCAGCACCGCCAGGAAGACGCCCAATGTGAAGGCGAGAACGAAGACGCGCGTGACATTGACCCCCATGGCGCTGCTCATCTCGCGGTCATGGATCACCGCGAGCACGACCTTGCCCGCGGCAGTGCGATTGAGCCCGAGCCACAACAGCCCGCCGGTCACCACCGAGAGCGCAATCAGCAGCAGGTCGTAGGCGACGTAGGTGAGGCCGAGCAGCTTCACATTGCCCAAGAGCCCATAGGGCTCATAGGCGTAATAGGGGTTGGCGCCCCAAATCAGCTTGGTTGCGTCCTCGAGGACGAGGAAGAGGGCGTAAGTCACCAACACCAGCACGATCTCGTCGCGGCGATAGAACAGGCGAAGGATGCCGCGCTCGAGCAGCGGCCCGATCGCCACGGCGACCAGCAGCGCCGCGCCGAGCATGACGACATAGCCCAGGAGCGGCGGGCCGCTCCCGGCATAGTACCAGCCGACCGCGCTCGCCGCTGTGTAGGCGCCGATGGCATAGAGGTTGCCATGGGCAATGTTGAGGATGTTGAGCACGCCGAAGACGAGGGTCAGCCCGACCGCGACGATGAACAGCCACGAGGCGTCGATCAGCCCGTCAATGACGATGGTCGCGACAAGTTCCACGCGTCTGCTCGTCTGCTCGGGGGGCGAGGGCCTGGCGTCTCGTTGCCCCGGCGCTCCTTCTCCCATTGCGGGCTCGAGCCGCGAAGCGGATCGGCGACAGGGTGAGGGCCAACCGATGGCGATGCGCGCCCAAGCCGCCATGCCCTTCGCCCTTCCGTCGCTGCGCGACGGGAGCGAGCACATGCGGTTTCTCGCTCTCCCGCTCGGGGAGAGGGAGAGAAGGTCACTCGCATTTGGCCCCGGGGAAGCCTTTGG
>JASHRZ010000725.1 GCA_030037055.1 Alphaproteobacteria bacterium | reverse complement strand
CGACCTTCGGCCGCGAGGCGCCCGCGCAAAGCTGAGGAGCCATACCGTGCCGAAACGCCGAAGCGTAGACTTTCCCGGTTTCCGCCATCTCAATCCGATTCCCAATGCTAGCCGGATCGGAAACATAATGATGTCGAGCGTCATCGACGGCGCGGACCCCGGTACGAGGAACCTGCCGCCGGACTTCGCGCAGCAGCGGCCAACACGTTCGCGCATAACAGGAGCGCAGTGGAGGAGGCGGGCGGCAGCGTCGACATCATCAAAATCAATGTCTGGATGAAGGACCCGGCGACGCAGCGCGAGGCGCTCAATGTGGAATGGGTGAAAATGGTCCCGAACGAGGCGTTGCGGCTGGCGCGTCACACCATGGCGCTGGGGCCCGACAGCAAAGCGCTGATGGCCTGAGACTTCACCGCCGTCTTCGGCTAGCCATCGCCATCCGGGGGGCGTTCCATGGATCTCGGCATCAAGGGCCGCAAGGCGATCGTCTGCGCCGCCTCGAGGGGGCTCGGCAAGGCCTGCGCAACGGCGCTGGCGCGCGAGGGGTGCCTCGTCTTCATCAACGCACGCGGCGAGGCCGCTCTCAAGGAAGCCGCCGCCGAGATCGAGCGGGCGCGCGGCGCGCGCGTCAGCCCGGTCGTCGCCGACATCAACACCGAAACCGGCCGGTCGACGCTGGTTGCCGGCTGTCCCGATGCCGACATCCTGGTCAACAACAATGCCGGTCCGCCGCCGGGCAAGCTCGCCGATTGGGACCATGCGGCCTGGCTCGGCGCGCTCGAGGCGAACATGCTGGCGTCGGCCTTGCTGATCCGCGCCATGCTGCCGGGCATGCAGGCGCGCAAATTCGGCCGCATCGTCAACATCACCTCCGCCATGGTGAAGTCGCCCGGCCCCGAGATGGGTCTTTCGACCGCGGCGCGCACCGGCCTCACCGCACTGGCCAAATCGGTGTCGCGCACTTGCGCCGCCGACAACGTGATGATCAACAATCTCCTGCCTTACCGCATTGACACCGACCGGCAGCGCTTCTTCGCTCGGCGCATGATGCAGCAGAAGGGCATCAGCATGGAGGAAGCACGCGCCGAGATTGCCTGGATGGGGACGCCCGAGGAGTTCGCCGATACCCGCGCCTTCCTATGCAGCGCCCAGGCCGGCTTCATCTCGCAGAACCTGCAGATCGACGGCGGCAGCTATGCGGGAGTGATCTGACATGGTGGACGAGCGCACGATCGAGGCGATCGCACATGCCTACCATCTGGCGGACAAAGAGTGCCGGCGCATCCGGCCGCCGAGCGCGCAATATCCGGGCTTCACGATCGAGGATGCTTACGAAGTGCAGCGCCGCTGGGTCGCGCTCAAGCTCGCCGAGGGACGCAGGATCAGAGGCCATAAGATCGGTCTCACCTCGCGGGCGATGCAGAGCATGTCGGGCATCACCGAGCCGGATTACGGCGCGCTGCTCGACGACATGATCTATGCCGACGGCGCCGACCTTCCCTTCGGGCGGTTCATCGAGCCGCGGCTGGAATGCGAGCTGGCCTTCGTCATCGGCCGTCCTCTCGCCGGGCCGAACTGCACCATCTTCGACGTGCTGAATGCCACGGACTACGTCGTGCCGGCGGTCGAGATCATCGATTTGCGCACCCTCAACGTCGACCCCGAGACCAAGGCCTCGCGCAAGGTTCAGGACAATATCGCCGACAATGCCGCCAACGCGGCGCTGGTCATGGGCGGACGGCCGGTGACGCCAACGGATGTCGACCTGCGCTGGGTCGCAGCGCTTTGTTACCGCAACGGCGTCATCGAGGAATCGGGCGTAGCCGCGGCGGTAATGAACCATCCCGCGAACGGCATCGCGTGGCTCGCCAACAAGCTCGCGCCGCACGGCGTGAAGCTGGAGCCCGGCCAGGTCGTGCTCGCCGGCTCGTTCACGCGCGCGGTTCCCGCTCGCCTCGGCGACATGTTCCACATCGATTACGGGCCGCTCGGCGCGATCACCTGCCGCTTTGCCTGAGACATCCGTTCACGAGACGCGCGGCATGACTTCGGTCCAGAAGCGCTCGATCGATTTCATCAGGACGGCGTGCGGCACGAGGCTGTTGTAGGTGTAGCAGAACAGCCAGTCCACCGGCAGGCGCCGCTTGATGCGCTCGAGATTGCGCGCCACGGTGTCGACGGTGCCGACCAGGGCGTAGCCTCTCTCGACCGATTCCTCGGCGGTCGGCGCTGCGCCAGTGACGGGATCCATGACGCCTTTGCGGAAGCCGAACGGCTCGAACCAAGCGCGGCCCGAGAACACGCCGGAATCCTTCCACAAGGCGATCGCCTCCCTATCCGTGTCGGCGATGATGACGTCGCGCAGCAACCCCATGCCCTCGCCGCGGGGCCGTCCGGAGACGTCGGCATAGACGGAAGAGAGGTTGTCCTCGTAGCTCGCGTGCATCGGCGGCAGGATAGCGGTCACGCCTTCCTTGGCGCACCAGCGGATGCTCGTCTCCGAGCTGGCGAAAGGCTGGAAGATCGGCGGATGCGGCTTCTGCACCGGCTTCGGCACGACGCCGACCGATCTGAGGATGCCGTTCTCGATGCCGGCGCCCCATTTGAGCGTCGCCTCGAGCGTCCAGGGCGTTTCGCCGGGCGGGATCCGCCAATACTTGCCCTGATAGGACAGCATCGGCTCCGTCCATGCCTGCTTGACGATCCGGAAGCATTCCTCGAAGGCGGCGCGGTTTGCCGCGTCGATCGCGTCGTGCTGATGCGGCAAGGCGCCATGGACCCCGTGCGTCTGCTGCGCCATCACATCGACCCAGCGGCGCTGATAGCCGCGGGCGAAGCCGGCGCAGGCCCGTCCGCCGGTCATCTGGTCAAGCATCGCAATGTCCTCGGCGACGCGGATCGGATTCGACGCCGGCAGCACGATGCCGAGCTGCCCGACGCGGATGCGCTTGGTCTGCAGGCCGAAAAAGAGATCGAGGAGGACCGGGTTGTTGGAGAGCTCGAAGCCTTCGATGTGAAAATGATGCTCGGTGAAGCTGACGGAATCGTAGCCGAGCGCGTCGGCCAGCCGCACCTGCTCCAGCACCTCGCGCAGCATCTGCTGGTAGAGATCGCTGCGCAGCCCGGCCATCCCCGCCTCGATCTCGCAGCGGTTGCCGACGGTCGGCAGGTAGAACAAGGAAGCCTTCACAGCCGCTCCTCCCCCGCTTTGTCTTGTTGCGGCATGATGGCAAAGATCGCGAAAGCTGTATAGAAGCGCGGCGGAAGGCGCATCACGACGCGGCGATGGCGGCGTCGACGGCATCGCCAAGACGGCTTACCACGGCGTCGATCTCCGCCTCCTCGATGATAAAGGGTGGTGCCAATACCACGTGATCGCCGAGGCGGCCGTCAACGGTGCCGCCCATGGGATAGACCATGAGGCCGCGCTCCAGCGCCGCATGTTTGATCCGGGCGTGGAGGCGCGCGGCGGGATCGAAGCTTACCTTGCCGGCGCGATCGGCCACCAGCTCGATGGCGCGGAACAGGCCGCGGCCGCGGATGTCGCCGACATGCCGATGGTTGCCGAAGCGCTCCTGCAGCCGCGCCTCGAGATAGGCGCCGCGCTCGGCGCAACGCGCGATCAAGCCGTCCTCCTGCAGCACGCGCTGCACCGCCAGCGCCGCGGCACAGGCGGTGGCGTGGGCAAGGTAGGTGTGACCGTGCTGGAAGAAGCCGCTGCCGCCGGCGAAGGCGTCGTAGATGCGTCCGGCGACGAGGACGGCGCCGATGGGCTGGTAGCCGCCGCCCAGCCCCTTCGCGATGACCAGCAGGTCCGGCACAATGCCCTCCTGCTCGCAGGCATGGAGCGTGCCGGTGCGGCCCATGCCGCACATGACCTCGTCGAGAATGAGGAGGACGCCGAAGCGATCGCAGATCTCGCGAATGCGCCGGAAATAACCGGGCGCGGCCGGCACGCAGCCGGCGGTGGCGCCGACCACCGTCTCGGCGAC
>JASHRZ010000724.1 GCA_030037055.1 Alphaproteobacteria bacterium | reverse complement strand
GCGCCGCATGCGCAGAATGCGCTGCTGTTCATCGATTTCATCCTGCGCCCGGAGATCATCGCCGCGATCTCGAACACCGTGGCCTACGCCAATCCCAACCTGCTCGCCACCGACCTCGTCGATGACGAGATCCGCAACAATCCCGGCGTCTATCCGCCGGCGGAGATCCGCGCGCGCCTCTTCTTCGACCGGCTGGCGACGCCGCAATACGACCGCGTGCGGACGCGCGCCTGGACCAAGGTGAAGACCGGCACGTGACAGCGACCGCCGCGGCGCGCCCGTCTGCGGCCGCCGCCCATCTGCGCATCGAGGCCGTGGTGAAGCGGTTCGCGCCCGACGCCGCGGCGGCGGTCGACGGCGTCTCGCTCGACATTGCGCCGGGCGAGTTCTTCGCCCTGCTGGGACCGTCGGGCTGCGGCAAGACGACGCTGCTGCGCCTGCTCGCCGGTTTCGAGACGCCCGATGAAGGCCGCATTCTCATCGCCGGCGCCGACATGGCGGGCGTCCCGCCCTACCGCCGTCCGGTCAACATGATGTTCCAGTCCTATGCGCTCTTCCCGCACCTGACGGTGGCGCAGAACGTGGGCTTCGGCCTGAAGCAGGACCGGCTGCCCAAGCGCGAGCGGGAGGCCCGCGTGGCGGCCATGCTCGATCTGGTCAAGCTGGGCCGGCTGGCGCAGCGCAAGCCGCATCAGCTCTCGGGCGGCGAGCGCCAGCGCGTGGCGCTCGCGCGCGCGCTGGCGCAGGAACCGAAGCTGGTGCTGCTCGACGAGCCGCTGGCGGCGCTCGATCGCAAGCTGCGCGAGGAGACGCGCTTCGAGCTGGTGCGCATCCAGCATCGCGTCGGCATCACCTTTCTCATGGTGACGCATGACCAGGAGGAGGCGATGAGCATGGCCTCGCGCATCGCCGTGATGTCGCAAGGCCGCATCGTCCAGCTCGGCACGCCGCAGGAGATCTACGAGACGCCGGCGAACCGCTTCGTCGCCGACTTCATCGGCGGGGTGAACCTGCTCGAAGGCCGCGTCTTGCGCGCCCATGACGGGCTGATCGAAATCGACAGCGCGGAGGCGGGGGCAATCCTCGTCGTCGAGCATCCCGTGCTCGCCGCCGGCAGCACCGTGGCGATCGCGGTTCGGCCGGAGAAGATCGTCTTCGCTCCGCCCGCCGCCGCGGCCAACCGGCTCGAGGCTCGCGTGCGCGGCCTCGCCTATCGCGGCGAGGCCTCGACCTATGAGGTGGAGCTCGCCAGCGGCAAGCTGCTGCGCGTGACGCAGGTCAACGCCGTGCGCCAGGCGCCAGCCTACGCCGCAGGCGACAGCATCTCGCTCGGCTTCGCGCCGGGGGCGGCGGTGGTGCTGGCGCCATGAGCGCGGCGATGCGACGGCGCGCGGTGTTGGCGCTGCCTTACGCCTGGCTGACGCTGTTCTTCCTCGTGCCTTTCATGATCGTGCTCAAGATCAGCCTTGCCGAAAGCGTGATCGGCATTCCGCCCTACACGGCGCTGCTTGCGACCGACGGGTGGCAGCTCCATGTCAGCGGCGAGAGCTACCGCCGGCTGGCGAGCGACGATCTCTATGCGCTCGCCTATCTCAATGCCATCAAATTCGCCGGCGTCTCGACCGTTTTCTGCCTGCTGCTGGGCTACCCGCTCGCCTACGGCATCGTGCGCGCGCCGCGCCGCTGGCGCAGTCTGCTGCTGCTGCTGGTGATCCTGCCGTTTTGGACGAGCTTTCTCATCCGCGTCTATGCCTGGATCGGGTTGCTGAGCGGCAATGGGGTCATCAACAACACGCTGCTGGCCCTGGGCCTGGTGCACCAGCCGCTGACGCTACTCAACAACGCCTTCGCCATCTACGTCGGCATCGTCTATTCCTACCTGCCGTTCATGGTGCTGCCGCTTTATGCCCAGCTCGAGAAGCTCGATCCCGCGCTGCTCGAGGCGGCGGCCGACCTCGGCTGCCGCCCGTGGCGGGCATTCTGCCGCGTCACGCTGCCGCTGTCGCTGCCGGGGATCGCCGCGGGCGCGCTGCTCGTCTTCATCCCGGCGGTGGGCGAGTTCGTCATCCCGGACCTGCTAGGCGGTCCCAATACCTTGATGATCGGCAAGGTGCTGTGGGACGAGTTCTTCGCCAACCACGACTGGCCCATGGCCGCTTCGGTGGCGGTCGCCATGCTCGCGGTGCTGATCCTGCCGATGGGCTTCATCCGCCGCCTGCTGCAGGGAGAGACCGCATGATCAACCGGCTCTCGCCCTTTCTCGCGGTGATGCTCGTGGTGGGCTATGCCTTTCTTTACGGCCCGATCGCCTCGCTCGTCGTCTATTCCTTCAATGCCTCGCGGCTGGTGACGGTGTGGGCCGGCTTTTCCACCCATTGGTACGTCGAACTCATGCACAACGAGGCGATCCAGCGTGCGGCGCTGATCAGCCTCGAGATCGCCGTCATCGCCGCCACGGGCGCGCTCCTGCTTGGCACGGCGGCGGGCTATGCGCTGCAGCGCTACCGCCGCTTCCGCGGCCGCGCGCTCTTCGGAACGCTCGCCATCGCGCCGCTGGTGCTGCCGGAAGTCATCACCGGGCTGTCGCTGCTGCTGCTGTTCGTGGCGCTGGAGCAGGCGGTCGGCTGGCCGCAGGGCCGCGGCGTGCCGACCATCGCCATCGCTCATATCACGCTTGGCACCGCCTATGTTGCCGTCGTGGTCGAGGCGCGGCTTGCCGCCTTCGACCGCTCGCTCGAGGAAGCCGCGCTCGATCTTGGCGCGCGGCCGTTCAAGGTGTTCCTGGTGATCACCTTGCCGCTCATCGCGCCGGCGCTGGCGGCGGGCTGGCTGCTTGCCTTCACGCTCTCGCTGGACGACCTCGTCATCGCCAGCTTCACCTCGGGCCCATCTTCGACGACCTTGCCGATGGTGATCTTCTCCAGCGTTCGCCTCGGCGTGAGCCCGCAGATCAACGCCCTGGCGACGCTGTTCCTGGTCACCGTTGCCGTGCTGGTGACGCTGGCGGGGCGACTGATGAACCGTCCCGAGCCGAAAAGCTGAGAGACAGCTGCGATTCGAACCGGGCTCGGGGTCGCTTGCCGGTTCAAGTTGCCGGGCCGACGGCCTTCGCCGGAAGAGCGGCAGGCGGAGTCCGCACCCTATTCATCGTAGTTGACAACCGAAGTGAAGGGAACGTCGAGGCGCTTGCGGCCGTTGAGAAAGCCCAGCTCGATGATGCAGGCAGCGGCCAGCACGTCGCCCCCCACCATGCGGCAGAGGCGGATGGCGGCGCTGAGCGTGCCGCCGGTGGCGAGCAAATCGTCAAGCACGATCACCCGCTGCCCGGGCCGGATCGCATCGGCCTGGATCTCGACGGTATCGGTGCCGTATTCGAGGTCGTAGCTATAGCGGATGGTGGCGCCGGGCAGCTTGCCTCTCTTGCGCACCATGACGAAGCCGCAGCCGAGACTGTAGGCGAGCGGCGCCGAGACCAGGAAGCCGCGCGATTCGATGCCGACGAGGAGTTCCGGCTGGAAGGGTCGCAGCGCCGTGTCGAGGCGCTGAACGGTCGCCTGCCAGGCGTCGGCATGCGACAACAGCGTGGAAATGTCGTAGAACAGGATTCCCGGCTTGGGAAAGTCGGGGATGCCCCGGATATGCTGTTTGACGTCCATCCTTCGCTCCCGGCCGTCGTTTTTGTGCAGGCTACTGTCCATTTTCGCAATTGACTAATTCGGACATTCGTGTTTCGCCGAGCTGCAATCCGCATCAGCCGATTGTGATTCCGGAATACTACTCTAGCCAAACTTCGACGCCGTGAAAGCACCATTTCGCGGTACGGCGCTTCCGTGTGTAGACTGTCGCGCCATGCGTTTGGATGAAGCCGAGCTTGATCTCCACAGCGAAGGCCACGGGCTGGTGCTGCGCGCCGGCGGAAGATGGCTCGTCGCCACCGCCGATGCGCTCGACCGGGCGCTGCACCAGCTCGACGGCCTCTCTGCCGGCACGCGGCTGCGCATCGACCTGGCCGGGGTGGAACGGCTGGATACCGTGGGTGCGTGGCTGGTGCTGCGCACCCGGCGCGAGCTCGAGGCGCGCGGCGTCGTCACCAGCCTCGAGAACGTCTCCGCGGACTTCGCGCCGCTGCTCCAGCAGGTCGCCAAGGGCGAACCGACCGTGCCGGAAGAGCTCAGGCCCCACGGCCTGGTCGAGGCCCTCCTGTCCGCGATCGCCCGCGTCGGCGAAAGCACGGTCCGCGCTATGCTGTCCGGCCGCGACGTCC
>JASHRZ010000723.1 GCA_030037055.1 Alphaproteobacteria bacterium | reverse complement strand
GCGCTCGGCAATCAGAGCGGTTCTTGTCACCAGGTCAGGTTGGCGGGATGCTATACAACCTCAGCGTGTTCAACGCCGGACTGACTGCTGAACCGCCTGGTCGCAGGGCCTCGGCTCAAAATACGCTATCGCCGTTGCTCATGTTTGTGCCCGGTGCCAGCGCGGTGGGACCCATTAGGGCGGCGCACCCTGTCGCTGGAAGCTGCACTCTCTAACCATCGTTTTATCCAATGAGTGAAAGCCGAGGTCCGTGGCCCCTGCAAACGTCGACCATGCTCCGGGCGTCCGGCTGGTAAGGCCTGCATGCCAAGGCCCCCATGACGCTAGCTCATACGCACCAATACGGACCGACTGACACCGATGAGCGGCGAGCAAAGTTTAGTGCAAGGCCAGTCCAGGTGCGACCAGGGCCATGAGAGGGTCGGCAGCGGCCGGGTGCTTTTGGCTCCGGCCGCGTATTGTTACTTAGCCGAATACCCCCCATCCCCGCCCAAAATATAAATATCGGTTTACAAAATAAGCGCACAATCGACCCCGACATGCGCGTAGGGGAACAGGCTTCATGATTCGAAATCTTCGTTTCGGCATAGGAGCCAAAGTTTATCTGCTCATTGGATTCTGTCTTCTCGGCAGTCTTGCGGTGAGCGGACTCGAGATCGGCGAACTGTCGCGGGATCTTAGGGCGCAAAAACAGGTCGAGCTGAACCACCTCGGCGAGGTGGCGCTGGGGATCGTCGCGGAAGAGTACGCGGCCAGCCAGAAGGGGCTGGAATCGGCGGATGAGGCCAAGAAGCGGGCTATGGGCCGCTTGCGCACTTTGCGTTATGGGCAGGACGGCTATTTCTGGATCAACGACATGCAACCGCGCATGGTCATGCATCCAACCAAGCCCGAGATGGACGGTAAGGACCTCAGTGAGTATGCGGATCCGAACGGTACGAAGCTCTTCATCGATGCCGTGGAAATCGTCCGCCGACAGGGCAAGGGGTTTATTTCGTATGAGTGGCCTAAGCCTGGCTTCGACGATCCCCAACCGAAGATCTCCTTCGTGGCCGCCTTTGAGCCTTGGGGGTGGATCATCGGAACCGGAGCCTATGTCGATGATCTCCGCGCTCAGGTGTGGGCGGCGGCGCGAAGTAACATCGCCACCGGGTTGGCCATTTTGGGGGTGGTTGCTGCGGTTGCTGCGTTCCTGGCGCGGCGGATGTCGTGGGCGATCCGCGAGGTGACCGCGGCACTGGAGAGTCTGGCGACCGGGCGTGGAGAAACGGCAACGCTGCCCAGCGATCGCGGCGACGAAATCGGCGACATCATCCGCGCCTATCTCAAGCTGAGGGGTGACGTGCTTTTGTCGCTGCGGCTAAAGCAGATGGTGGAAGGCATGCCGATCGGCGTGATGTCCGCCGATGCAGCCAAAGACTGGTCCATCGACTACATGAATCCCGCCTTCAAAGCGATTTTCGCGCCAGTCGCGAAGTATCTGCCGGTTCCCGTCGACGAGATGATTGGTAAGCCAATTGATCTGTTTCATAAACGACCTGCTCATCAGCGGGCGCTCCTCAGCGATACGTCCCAATATCCGATGGCCACCAGGATCACCTTCGGCGACCGCACGTTCGCCCTTAATGTGTCGGCGATCCGCGACAAACAGGGAGTTATCGTCGGAGCCATGGCGTCCTGGCAGGATGTCAGTCATTTGACGACCATCGCCGGGCGCTTCCAGCAATCGGTCCATGCAGTCGTCGAGACGGTCAACCGTTCGTCCGCACAATTGCGGCAGCAGGCGACGCTGATGACCGAAGTGGCCTCTGGAACCGAGGCCCAGGCGACGACGATGGCGGCATCGGCAGAGCGGGCATCGGCCAGCGTCACATCGGTGGCGGCTGGGGCAGAGCAACTCCTTGCCTCCATCAACGAGATCAGCCGTCAAGTCACGCAGTCGAGCGACATCGCCTTGCGAGCCGTCGAAAGTACGCGGCGCGCCGGAGCCGTCATCAAGGGGCTTGAAGACGCGGCACAACGGATCGGGCACATGGTCGACCTGATCGGGACGATCGCCAAGCAAACCAATCTGCTCGCCCTCAATGCGACCATCGAATCGGCGCGCGCCGGCGAGGCCGGCAAGGGCTTTGCGGTGGTGGCCGCTGAGGTCAAGCAGCTGGCGACGGAAACAGGAAAGGCGGCGGACGCGATCGTATCGCAGATCCAAGCTGTACAAAATGCGACGAGCGAGGCGGTCGCGTCGATCGAGACGATCGGCAAGGTGATCGAACAGCTGTCCGGCATCTCGCTCGCCATCTCCGCAGCCGTCGAGGAGCAGAGCGCAGCCACCAACGAGATCGCGAAGAATGCCCAGCAAACCTCGCACGGAACGAACGCAGTGACCAGCGCCATCGATGAGGTCACCGGGGCCACGCGGCAGAGCGGCGAGGCGTCGCGCGCGATGCTCGGTTCCGCCGAAGACATGATGGGTCAAATGGCGAAGCTCAATCAGGAGGTGGAAACCTTCCTGGTGGAGGTCAGGACCGCGTAACACGCATGGCGTGTCGACGTCCCCTCGTCGCGACGATCAGGGCGAAGTCGCGACAGCTTTCAGAAACGTTGGA
>JASHRZ010000722.1 GCA_030037055.1 Alphaproteobacteria bacterium | reverse complement strand
TCACATTATAGTATATACACGGTGGCGCGCCGGAAGGGGATTCGCGGTCGGGCGAATCATCGATCCAGCGCCCGACCTCAACGCGTGCGTTGCAGCACGGTTTGGACATAGGAGAGGTGCTCGCGCGCCGCCCGCATCGCCTTGTCCGGATCGCGCGTCCTGATCGCGGCCGAGATGGCTTCGTGCTGATCGTTCCGCATCTTGCGCGCTTCCGAACGATCCCACAGGCGCTCGATCGACGCGCTGATCGATGAGCGCAGGAGGTCGAAGAGACCGCGCATCACATGGGAAAGCGCCAGATTGTGCGACGCGTCGGCAAGGGCGAGTTGAAAAGCCGCATCGCATTCGCCGAAATTCAGGCGATCGTCCTCGGTCGCCGCTCTGCGCAAACTTTGATGCAAGTCTTGATTCGCCTCCAATCTTCGGGCGGTGGCGCGTCGAGCCGCGTGCGAGACCGCTAGCTGTTCGAGCGCACGGTGCAGCTCGAGGATGTCGGAGCGCGCTTGAGCAGATGGACGAGCGGGTCGGTCAGAGTCGGCGCATAGGGGTCGACGACTTGCATGCCGCCGCTACGGTGCGGCCGCAGAAGGCCTTTGGTCTCAAGCTTGCAGATCGCCTCGCGCAGCGATGGCCGCGACACCGTAAGCATTTGCGCCAGCTTGCGTTCCGGCGGCAGCGTGTCGCCGGGCCTCAGCGCGCCGTCGACGACGAGCCGCTCTCGACATGGGACACGATCGAATCGGAAAGCCGCAGGCGCGAAGGCGCCTCGATGCGCCCGAAGAAAGGCGCTGCGCTTTGCTTGCTCATCAAGCAACCTTCGCAGAGCCGAACCGCGTCCGGGCGCGACCGGCCGCGGCGGGCGCTCGCCGTATCGCGTCGCGGTCTCCCGTTATCAGTGTTGCTGACCCGTGTCCGGGAGGTCGTGCTGATCCGCATCGGCACCATCCCGAAGACCACCAGCGGCAAGATCGGGCGCGTGGAGGTGCGCCATCGCTATCTCGCGGGGGGCACGCTGGAGGGCTCGAGCATGCCGCGGCGGCGAGGGCGGTGCCGGAGAGCGGCGTCGCTCTCCAGGACTGAGGAG
This sequence comes from Alphaproteobacteria bacterium, assembly GCA_030037055.1. GTDB lineage: Bacteria > Pseudomonadota > Alphaproteobacteria > ATCC43930 > CGMCC-115725 > DAHUYF01. Next base: position 3,986 of record JASHRZ010000722.1, on the reverse strand, counting down.
GCGAGCAGAGAGGCAGCTCCGGCCATGCCGGCACACACGATCGGTAGTGCAGGCAGCGCCGGCCTCGATCGGACAGGCATGCTAGAGTTGCGCACGGCCCCGCCGGGGGTCTCGCGCGGTCGGGAGAAATGCGTCATACTTTTGTTGGGTGAGGCGAGCATGCCGCACGCGCCTCTCGCCAGAACGGAAGGAGCCCGTTGAATGGCGTCCCTCCCATCATCATCGCCGGACGAACATCAGAGCTTCGACCGCGCCCGGGTCGCGGCCGATCTGCGCCGCCTGCTCGGTGCACATGCGGTCATCGCCAGCGAAGAGGGGCTGAGGCCCTATGAATGCGACGGACTGACCGCCTATCGGCGGCTCCCCGGGGTCGTCGCCATCCCCACCGACGGCGAGGAGCTGCGCGCCGTCATCGGCTATTGCCATGGCCGACGCATCCCCATCGTGCCGCGCGGCGCCGGCACGGGTCTGTCGGGCGGCGCGCTGCCGCACTCCGAGGGCGTCCTGCTCAATCTCGCCCGGCTCAATCGCATCCTGGCGATCGACCCTCTGAGCCGTACCGCGCGGGTGCAGCCCGGCGTGCGCAACCTGCAGATCTCCGAGGCCGCCAGCAAGTTCGGGCTCTTCTATGCGCCCGACCCTTCCTCGCAGATCGCCTGCACCATTGGCGGCAACATCGCCGAGAATTCCGGCGGGCTTCATTGCATCAAATACGGCCTCACGGTGCACAACATCCTCAAGCTCGAGGTCGTGCTGAGCGACGGCGAGCTCGTCACCATCGGCAGCGACGCGCTCGACGCGCCGGGTTTCGATCTCCTCGCGCTCATGACCGGCTCGGAAGGGCTGCTCGGCATCGTCGTCGAGGCCACGGTGAAGCTGCTGGCCAAGCCGCAATGCGCGCGTCTCGTCCTCGCCTGCTTCGACGATGTCGTCAAGGCCGGGGCTGCCGTCGGCAATGTCATCGCGCGCGGCGTCATTCCAGCCGGGTTCGAGATGATGGACAATCCGACGATCCGCACCGTCGAGGCCTATAGCCATTCCGGCTACGACGTCGAGGCGGCGGCGATACTGCTCTGCGAGCTCGACGGCTCGGTCGAGAATGTCGAGGAGATGCTCGGCAAGGTCGAGACGATCCTGCGCGAGAGCGGCGCGACCTCGCTGCGCGTTGCGCGCGACGAGGCGGAGCGGCAGCGATTCTGGGCCGGACGCAAGGGCGCGCTGCCCGCGGCCGGGCGCATCTCGCCCGACTATTACTGCATGGACGGAACGATCCCGCGCCGGCACATCGCCGCGGTGCTGACCCGCATCGCCGAGCTGTCGCGCGAGTACGGGTTGCGCGTCACCAACGTCTTCCACGCCGGCGACGGCAACCTCCACCCGCTCGTGCTCTATGATTCGCGCAACGCGCAGGAGCTGCGCATCGCCGAGGAGCTCGGCGGCAAGATCCTCGAGCTCTGCGTCGAAATGGGCGGCACGGTGACCGGGGAGCACGGCGTCGGCGCCGAGAAGCTCGATCAGATGTGCGTCCAGTTCGGCGCGGATGAGCTCGATCAGTTCCACGCCGTCAAGCGTGCGCTCGACCCCGCGGGCATCCTCAACCCCGGCAAGGCCGTGCCGACGCTCCATCGCTGCGCCGAGTTCGGCGCGATGCACGTCCACAAGGGCCAGCTGCGCTTCCCGGACCTGCCACGCTTCTAGAGGAACGCATGCCCGCCATCGCCGTCTCCGAGAAGCCCGATGCCCGCAAGGAGTTCCGCGAGATCATTCGCGACGCTGCCGAGCGCAGGACGCCGCTGCGCCTCCAGGGCGGCAACAGCAAGGCGTTTCTCGGGCGCGCGACCGCGGGAACGGTCCTCGATACGCGCGGCCATGCCGGCGTAGTCGACTATCACGCTTCGGAGCTCGTCATCACCGCCCGCGCGGGCACCCCGCTCGCCGATGTCGAAGCGGTCCTCGCCGAGCACGGGCAGATGCTGGCCTTCGAGCCGCCGCATTTCGGCGCGGCGGCGACGCTCGGCGGCACGCTCGCTTGCGCGCTCTCCGGCCCGCGCCGGCCCTATGCCGGGGCGGCGCGCGATTTCGTGCTCGGCGTCACGCTGATCGACGGGCGCGGGCGGCTGCTGCGTTTCGGCGGGCAGGTCATCAAGAACGTCGCGGGATTCGACATCTCGCGCCTCGTCATCGGCGCGATGGGGACGTTGGGTCTGATGACAGAGATCTCGCTCAACGTGTTGCCGCGCCCGGCCGCGGAAGCGACGATACGGCTCGAGCGCGACACGGCGGACGCAATCCGCACGGTCAATGAATGGATGCGCAACCCGCTGCCGATATCGGCGGTCTGCCTCGGCGACGGGCAACTCCATGTCCGCTTCTCCGGCTCGGTCGGCGATGTGCGCGCCGCCGCCGCAAAGCTCGGCGGCGTCGAGGTCGAGGATGGCGAGCGGTTCTGGAGCGATCTGCGCGAGCACCGCCTCGATTTCTTCCGCCAGGCGCCGGCGCTGTGGCGCCTGTCCGTGCCGCCGACCACGCCGCCGCTGTCGCTGCCCGGGCGCTGGCTGATCGAGTGGAACGGCGGCCAGCGATGGCTGGTCTCCGCCGCCTCGGCGGACGAGATCCGCCGGGCCGCAGCCGCCGTCGGTGGCCACGCCACCTTGTTCCGGGCCGAGGGGCCGCAGGAGAGCGTCTTCCATCCGCTGGCGCCGGGCATCGAGAAGCTGCACCGCGCGCTCAAAGCGGCGTTCGACCCGCACCGGATCCTCAATCCCGGACGCCAATACGAAACGATCTGATGGAGAGCGAATTGGCCGGCGCGATCGAGCCGCAGATCGAAACCAAGGCGATCGAGGAAGCAAGAAGCATCCTCGCCAAATGCGTTCACTGCGGCTTTTGCGCCGCCACCTGCCCGACCTACCAGCTGACCGGCGACGAGCTCGAGGGGCCGCGCGGCCGAATTTATCTGGTCAAGGAGATGCTGGAGGGCAAGCCCGTCTCGGGGGAGACGCAGTGGCACCTCGACCGCTGCCTCACCTGTCTCGGCTGCGAGACGACCTGCCCTTCGGGCGTACGCTATGGGCACCTCATCGAGGTCGGCCGCAGCGTTCTCGAGCGGCGCGTCCCCCGCGCCGCCCGCGACCGACTGTTCCGGACGGCGCTGACCGCCATCCTGCCGCATCGCCGCCGCTTCGCCGCCCTGCTGCGCCTGGCGCAGGCGGTGCGCGGCGCACTGCCGTCCCGCCTCAAGCGCATGGTGCCGCCGCGGGCCCAGGCCGGCGCCTGGCCGCCGCCGCGACACGCGCGGCGCATCGCCCTCATGCAAGGCTGCGTTCAACCCGCCCTCGCGCCCGACATCAATGCGGCCAGCGCGCGGGTGCTCGATCGCCTCGGCATCTCGGCGGTGACGGTCGGCGATCTCTGCTGCGGCGCGCTCGGCCATCACACCGGAGCGCCCGAGCAGGCGCGGCGGCTGATGAAGCACAATATCGATGTCTGGAGCGCCGCCGTCGCCGGAGGATGCGAGGCGATCGGCCTGACCGCCAGTGGATGCGCCGCCTTCGTCAAGGAATATGCCTATCTTCTGCGCGACGACCGAAGCTATGCCGCCAAGGCCGAGGCGCTGACGCCGCGGCTCAAGGATCTGGCCGAGATCGTGCGCGTCGAGAAGCTGCGCGACCTTCCCGGCCGCGGCAGCGGCCGCATCGCCTTTCAAGCCCCCTGCTCGCTGCAGCACGCTGAGAAGCTGCCGGGCATCGTCGAGAGCATCCTGAGGGAGCGCGGCTATACGCTCACGGAGGTGCCCGAGGCGCATCTCTGCTGCGGCTCCGCCGGCAGTTATTCGCTGCGCGAAACCGAAACCGCCGAGCAGCTGCGACGGCGCAAGCTCGCGGCGCTCCAATCGGATTCGCCCGAGCTGATCGCGACCGCGAATATCGGCTGTCTGCTGCATCTCGCGCCGGAGGCCGGCCGCCCCGTGCGGCACTGGATCGAGC
>JASHRZ010000721.1 GCA_030037055.1 Alphaproteobacteria bacterium | reverse complement strand
CACCACTTTCGGATATTCGACAATGGATCCCCCAGCGCCGCGTCCAAAGCTCAGACTGCAACCAGTGTGCCAAAGGAATACGAGTTGCAGAGTGTCGGCGGGCAATAGGGGAGGCGTGGACGAGCAAGGGGCCGGACCGCACGCGACGAGGTATGGGCGAGGGTCAGATAACTCCCAATTGTCGGTCACGGTTCGCGATCGGCCGCGCCGCGAAAAATATCAGTGAATGCGGGACAATATTACGTATTGAAAAGATGGAGCGGGTGAAGGGAATCGAACCCTCGTCGTAAGCTTGGGAAGCTTCTGCTCTACCATTGAGCTACACCCGCGTCCCGACGCCACTTTAAGCGAAGCGCCAGCCGCCCTTCAAGCGCCGCCTCCCTCGAGCGCGGCGAGCCGGTCCAGCAGCATGCGGTTGAAGGCGTCGGCCGCCTCGTACATCACCCAATGCCCGGCGCCGGGCACGATGGCGAAGAACGCGTCCGGCTGAATCCGACGCAAGAGGTCGCGGCGGTCCTCGACCCAGGGATAGGCGGTGGCGTCGCGCTCGCCCCAGATGCCGCCGAGCGGCGCCTCGATCCGGGGCAGCACCGGGCTGAGCAGGTCGATCGGCGCGAAGACGCGGCTCTTCACCCGCGCCCGCGCCACGTTCTCGCATTGGAGATGGACGGCGAGATCATCGATGCGCGCCGGGTCGGCGAACATGAGGATGGCGAGATTGGCGCGCTGCAGCGGCGCGATCTCCTCGCGGCTCATATGCGGGCGCGGCGGCTGCATCGGCCGCATCGGTGCGCGGCGCAAGCCCATGCTCGCCGAACCCACCAAGGTCATCGAGCGCAGCTGCGCGCCGCGAGAGGCGGCGACGAAGCTTCCGAGCATGGCGCCGAAGGAGAACCCGACGAGATGGAAGCGCTCGCGCCCCGGCAGCACCACGTCGAGGCCACGTGCGATGATCGCCGCAAGGCCCGCGGGCGTGAACGGAGCCGGCGGTGTCGCGCTGTCGCCGAGCCCCGGCATATCGGCCGCGATGACGCGATAGCGGCTGGCGAGGGCGTCGATGTTCCGCAGCCAGTGCGTCCACGAGCCGTAGCCGCCATGGAGCAGCACCAGCGGCGGCCCCGCCCCCCATTCGCGCCACGCCATGCTGCCCTCGCCGCAGGGCGACGGGGTCACGACCGCCGCGCGCGCGAGGCGTTCGAGCGGCGCCAGGAACGGGCTCGTCTCAGCGGCGGACAAATAGGCCTCCTCGCTCGCTTCGCATGAAACCGCAAGAGGCTTACCGGCGGGAGGGATGAAAGCCAAGAGCGCCGGCGCAAGCTCTCTTGCGCGCGGGACGGCTTGACGCGCGGAAAGGCGGGTACACAATGGGAGGCGTACGGCCGATGGCGCGGCGGAGGTCCGAATCATGTACGCGGAAACGACCCGGTCCATCAAGGTAACGGTCAAGCCGTTCTACCTCGAAGACCAGTCCTCGCCCGCCGAGAACCACTACGTCTGGGCCTATCACGTGCGCATCGAGAACCAGGGCAAGGAAACGGTGCAGCTGCGCCGGCGCCATTGGCGCATCACCGACGGGCTCGGCCGCGTGCAGGAAGTGCGTGGGCCCGGCGTCGTCGGCGAGCAGCCGGTGCTGGCGCCGGGCGAATCCTACGAATACACCAGCGGCACGCCGCTCAGCACGCCCTCCGGCATCATGGTCGGCAGCTACGAGATGGAAACACCGCAGGGCGAGAGCTTCGCCGTCGCCATCCCCGCCTTCTCCCTCGACAGCCCGCACCAGTCGATCCGCCTCAACTGAGGCGGGGAGAGAGAGCTCATGACCTCGAACATCGGGCTCAGGCCCGCGAACCACAAGCATGGCACGCGCAAGGACGCGGCGCGGCGCCCGACCCGGGCGGAAGCGGAGCAGGCGGTGCGGGTTCTGATCGAATGGGCGGGCGACGACCCCCGGCGCGAAGGGCTCAAAGGCACGCCGGCGCGGGTGGCGCGCGCCTTTTGCGAGTATTTCTCCGGCTACGGCACCGACCCCGTCGAGCTGCTGCAGCGCACCTTCGAGCAGACCGACGGCTATGACGAGATGGTGGTGCTGCGCGACATCCGCTTCGAGAGCCATTGCGAGCATCATCTCGCGCCGATCATCGGCAAGGCGCATGTCGCCTACCTGCCGCAGCAGCGCGTCATCGGCATCTCCAAGCTCGCCCGGCTGGTCGAGGTCTATGCCCGGCGGCTGCAGATCCAGGAGAAGATGACGGCGCAGATCGCCAACACGCTGGACGAGGTGCTCCAGCCCAAGGGCGTCGCCGTCGTCATCGAGGCGGCGCATCAATGCATGACCACCCGCGGCATCCACAAGCCCGGCGTCGCCATGGTCACCTCGCGCATGCTCGGCGCCTTCCGCACCGACCCCTCCACCAGGCGCGAGTTCCTCGCCATCATCGGCCAGCCCGCCGGCGCGACGCTGGTGAATGTGTAGCCGTCAGCGCCAGATTTTGGCAAAGTCTTCGGTCGTCAATTATTAGAGCGTGTTTCGTTCAAACGAAATCGTCAGCGGACCGATGTTCCTCTCCCCGCGCAAGCGGCGGTCACATGATAAGGGCAGGCCGCTTGGGCGCTGCCAGATAAGTCAATACGAAAGCGCAGAGCGATCGAGCGGGTGGCCCAATGCAGGCGCTGGCTTAGCTTAACTTGGCCGCTTCGGGCGGTATTTTGGGGATTTTCGCGTCGCAAGCGGCTGATGTAGAAGGGTCTCGGGCTGGAAATCGGCTCATCGCGCCGGTGATCACGCCCGAGGGTCTGCCGCTGGCCTAGGAGGTGCTGCTCGGCAACACCGCGGACAAGACGCCGCGGCCGACCGCGCCTCCTTCAATCGCAAGAACCTCAGGCAGGCGCGCCGGCGCGAGGGGCGATATCTCTTGCGCACCAATCTCGTCGAGGACGATCCGGCCAGGCTGTGGAGCTACGACCTTCGGCTCGTTCGGGTGGCGTTCAAGAGGGCGATCTCGCCATCCAGCCGATCTTCCATCAGCAAGAGGCGCGCATCGAAGCGCACATTTCCATCGCCTTCCTCGCCTATTGCGTCACGCTCGGCCGCCGCCTGCATGCCTTGGCGCCGGGCCTGACGCCGCGCAGTGTGCTCGAGAAGTTCACCGCCGTGCCGATGCTCGACGTGCAC
>JASHRZ010000720.1 GCA_030037055.1 Alphaproteobacteria bacterium | reverse complement strand
GGTGCTGGCGGGAATCTCGGCATCGCGCAGCGCGGCGGCGAGCACCTCGGCGACGTGCTCCGGCGCGCCGGTTATCGCTGCCACGACGATACCGGCGCTGTCGCGCGGGCTCAGCGCCGGTGACCGCGGTGGCGGCACGTCCTCGGCAAAAGGGTGCGGCACGGGCTGGCAGGCGACGAGCTGGAGCAGCAGCAGTGACAGGAGACGGCGCATGGGCTCAAGCGATGACGCGGGCGACCAGCAGGCCCAGGGCAAACAGCGTCGGAAAGATGACGAGTTCGGGCATCGGCCGGCGAATGATACGGGCGGCATGCAGCCGCCGCAATCGCGCCGCGCCGCAATCGCGCTTGCTCTGGGGCGAATAGGTCAATGTTATTGACATACATTTGACGCGCAGACCAGGTCGAGCGGGAGAGGCATTACGCGCAGCGGGCGCAGCGAATGGCCGCCTCGGGAATCCGCGCGCTGCTGAAGCTGATCGATGAGCCGGGGCTGATCTTATTCGCCGGCGGCATCCCCGATCCCGCGCCCTTTCCCCGCAACGCCATCGCCGCCGCCTAAGGCCGCATCATCCTCGGCGATCCCCGGCGTGCCGCAGCAGCGCTGCAATATTCCACCAGCGAGGGCTATCCGCCGCTGCGCGAATGGATCGCGCAAGACATGACCCGGCGCGGCGTCGCCTGCAGCGCCGATCACATCCTCATCACCAGCGGCGCGCAACAGGCGCTCGACTTCATTGGCAAGCTCTTCGTCTCGCCCGGTGACGAGGTGCTGGTGGGCGGCCTACCTAATCTCGGCAGGCGCTCAATGCTTCTGAGCCGCGCTACGGCGCGCTGCCGCGGCGGGGCGACAACCTTGCGGCGGCGGCGCGCGCAGGGCGGCGGACGCTCGGCTATGTCATGGCGGATTTCCAGAACCCCACCGGGGAGAGCCTGACGCTTGCCGAGCGCCACGCGCTGCTCGATGCAGCGGCGGCGCTCGATTTGCCCCTGGTCGAGGACGCGGCTTATGAGGCACTGCGCTATGATGGCGCCACGCTGCCGCCGCTGCTGGCACTGGAGACGGCGCGGACGGGCGATATCGATGGGGTGGGCGTTTTCTATTGCAGGATGTTCTCCAAGACGGTGGCGCCGGGCTTGCGCCTGGGCTGGGTGGTGGCGCCGCTGCCGGTGATCCGCCGCCTCGTCCTCGTCAAGCAGGCGAGCGACCTGCACAGCTCCAGCCTGAGCCACATGGTGATGCGTGAGATGGTGCAGCAGGTGCTGCTCCACGCGCTGACGGCGATCCGCGCCGCCTATCGCGCGCGGCGCGATGCCATGCTCGCGGCGCTTGCCCGGGAGATGCCGCCGGGAGTGTGTTGGACCCGGCCCGAAGGCGGCATGTTCGTGTGGCTGACCCTGCCCGAGGGGGTCGACTCAGCGGTGATGTTGGCACGCGCCATTGCCGAGGCGCGCATCGCCTTCGTCCCCGGCCGTGCCTTTCACGCCGATGGCAGCGGTGCCGATACGCTGCGTCTCAATTTCACCCTCGCCGATCCCGCGGAGATCGGCGAGGGCATCGCGCGGCTGGGCGCGCTGCTGCGCACCGTGCCCGGCATGGAGGGCGCGCGGATGCGCGTGATTTGACTTCGCGAGCGAAAGGAAGACGCTCCAGGGCGTCGCGCGCCTCCGATACCGGGGCGTTGCGCGCGGCGCCACGGCGTGCTGGACTGCGTCCGGTTGCATTTCAGGTCAGGGAGGATAGTGGTGACCCAGCCGCATTCCATGCCGCCGCGCGGCGTCTACGCCGCCGTGCTGACCCCTTTCGACGACGGTCTGGAGCCGAACCTCAAAGCCTACGTCGCGCATTGCCGCTGGCTGCTGGCCAGTGGCTGCGATGGGCTGGCGCCGCTGGGCACGACGGGCGAGGCGAACTCCCTCTCGCTGGCGCAGCGTCTCGGCCTGATCGAGGCCGGCGCCGAAGCCGGCCTGCCGATGGAGCGCTGCATCATCGGCACCGGCTCTGCGGCGCTTGCCGATGCCGTCGCCCTCACCAAGGCGGCGGTCAAGGCCGGCAGCGCCGGCGCGCTCCTGCTGCCGCCCTTCTATTACAAGAATCCGAGCGAGGACGGGCTCTTCGCGTTCTTCTCCGAGGTGATCCAGCGCGTCGGCGACGGCAAGCTGCGCTGTTATCTCTATCATTTCCCGCAGATGTCGGCGGTGCCGATCACGCCCGCGCTCATCGCCCGGCTCAAAGCCGCCTATGGCGCCATCATCGCGGGGGTCAAGGACAGCTCCGGCGACTGGAGCTATACCGCCAATCTGCTCAAGGAGATCCCGGGCTTCGGCGTGTATTCCGGCACTGAGGAGTTCCTGCTCGCCAATCTGCGCGCTGGCGGCGCCGGCTGCATCTCCGCCAGCACCAACATCACCGCGCCGCTAGCGCAGGCGGTCTATCGCGCCTGGCAGCAGGAAGATGCCGACGCGCTGCAGGAGAGCCTGACCGCGGCGCGCCTGGTGCTGCAGGCCTTTCCCTTGCAGGGCGGGCTCAAGGAGCTGATGGCGCGCCGCACCGGCGACCGCCAATGGCTCAACATCATTCCGCCCAATCGTCCGCTCTCGCCGGCGCAGCGCGACGATCTCTTCGCCAGGCTCGCCGGCCTGCCCGGAATGCAGGCGGTGTTGCGCGCAGCGTAAGGCCCAAAGCGCCGGGGTCGAATTCGTTGACAACCGCGTTCCAAGCGTCAGCGAAGCGCTCTACACCGCGAGGCAGATGGCGGAGAGCTCGCGGCCATAATCCTTCTCCCCACGCAGACAGGAGCGGCGGTAGGAGAAAAAGCGGTCCGCTTCGGCCGCCGTGTCGCCGCCGCTGAGCTCGATGCGGCCGAGACCAAGCCGCGCGAGCCGGTGCGCGACGTAGCCGGCGAGATCGAAGAGGAAACGCCCGGCGCGCGGCGCCGGCCGGAAGAAATCGGCGCCGACAGGGTCGGCGGCGAGGAACGGCGACGGGAATTCCGGCCCGACCTCGTAGGAGGATTGGGCGATGCAAGGGCCGATGCCGGCGTTGACGCGCTGCGGCGCGGCGCCGAGGCCGATCATCGCCGTGAGCGTTGCCTCGAGCACGCCGGAGAGCGCGCCGCGCCAGCCGGCATGCGCTGCGCCGATCACCCCGGCCTCGGCATCGGCGAACAGCACCGGCGCGCAATCGGCGGTGAGGATGCCGAGCGCGATGCCGCTGCGGCGCGTCACCATGGCATCAGCGCGCGGCCGCCGCGCGCTCGGCCAAGCTGCGTCGACAACGACCACGCTCGGGCTGTGCACCTGGTAGCAGGTGGCGAGGCGCTCGGCCTCGAGTCCGAGCGCCGCCATGGCGCGGCCGCGATTCTGCGCCACCCTGGCGGCGTCGTCGCCCGAGCCCAACCCGCAATTGAGCGAGGCGAAGAACCCCTCGCTGACGCCGCCCTCGCGCGTGAAGAAGCCGTGACGGAGGCCCTCGCCGTCGAGCGCGTTCAGTTTGATCAAGAAATGCCTTCCTCCGCCATGCCGGCGGGCGCCGGAAGCGCGGGATCAGCCAATGCCAGCGCCTTGAACAAAGTGCCCATTTCCGCGGGATCGATCAAGCGCTGGCAGCCGCTCTCGATCGCGGCGACCTGCTCGGGCCTGGCGCGGGCGAGGAGCGCGGCGGCGCGCTCGGCGAGGCCGAGCGCGGCAAGGAACCTGCCTTGCGGCACCGGACCCCAGACGCGGGCGCCGGCGGCGCGCGCCGCGGCGGCCAGGGTGGCGAAGTCGACATGAGCGGTGAGATCGGCTGCGCCGGGATTGTCCAGCACGGCGCGGCGGCGATGGCCGGCAAGCGCCTGCAGCGTGTCGCCGCAGGCGCTCGGCCAGTAGCCGTAATCGATGAAGAGCGCGACGCCGCCCTGTCGCATCAGCCTCGCGCCAAGGCCGGCGGCGAGCGACAGCGCCGCCGGGCGAATCTCGCACAGGCTCCCCGGTGCCGCCGCGCGCAGCCCCGGCGGCACCAACGCCGCCGCCGCGCTTGGCGCCGCATCCGCGGCGAAGGCCAGCCTCTCGCCGTCCGCGTCGAGCGCCACCAGCCGCTCGTGCCAGGAAGTCTCGCCGCGCAGCAATTGCCGGATCGGCAGCGCGTCGAGGAACTCGTTGGCGATCAGGATGAGCGGTCCGTCGGGCAGGGTGGCGATGCTGTCGTGCCAGGCGGGACTCGCCGGGCCAAGCGCCGCGCGTTGCGCCGCCCGCAGGACCGGACTCGTCTCGACGAGATGCAGGCTGAGGGCGCGGCGGAACTCGGGCGCAATCTTGAGCGCGCGCAGAGCGTCGGCCATCAGCGTGCCGCGGCCCGGGCCGAGCTCGGCCAGGATCACCGGCGCCGGCCGCCCCATCCTTTGCCAGGCATCGGCGCACCAGAGGCCGATGAGCTCGCCGAAGATCTGGCTGACCTCGGGCGCGGTGGTGAAATCGCCGCGCGCGCCGAGCGGATCGCGCGTCGTATAGTAGCCGAACCGCGGGTGGAGCAGCGCCTCCGTCATGAAATCGGCGATGGTGAGTGGACCGGTGGCGCGGATGCGCCGGGCCAGCAGGCGGGAGAGCTGGTTCACGCCGGCGCGGCGGCGGGCTTGGCGCGCAGCACGAGCCAGAGGCCGGCAATTACCAGCGGCAGCGACAGCAGCTGGCCCATGGTCAGGCCGAGATTGGCGTTGCCCAGCAGATAGCCCAGCTGCGGGTCGGGCTGGCGGAAGAATTCGACAATGATGCGCGCGAGCCCGTAGCCGATGAGAAAGACGCCGGAGAGACGGCCCGGCTTCTGCCGCGCGCCGCTTCGCTGCAGCACCCACAGGACGATGAAGAGCACGATGCCTTCAAGACAAGCTTCGTAGAGCTGGCTCGGATGGCGCGGCACATGCTCCCCATCGCCGGGAAAGATCATCGCCCACGGAACGTCCGTCGGCCGACCCCACAGTTCGCCGTTGATGAAATTGGCGATGCGACCGAAGAACAGCCCGATCGGCACCGCGGCGATGATGATGTCGGCGAAGGCCAGCAGCCTGATCTCGCGCTGGCGGCAGAACAGCACGATGGCGATGAAGACGCCGAGCGCGCCGCCATGGAACGACATGCCGCCGCGCCACAGGAAAAAGATCTCGATCGGATGCTGGAGGTAGTAGGGCAAATTGTAGAACAGCACATAGCCGGTGCGGCCGCCGAGCACGACGCCGAGCGTCGCCCAGACGAGGAAGTCATCGACATCCTGAGGCCGCGCCACCTTTGGCGGCCGCTTGGCGAGCGCCAGGCAGTAACGCCAGCCGATGATGAGCCCGGCGATATAGGCGAGCGCGTACCATCGGACGGCGAAAGGGCCGATCGACCAGTGGTCGACGAGGTAGGGACCAAAGGAGAAGATCTCGGGGTCGATGGCGGGAAACGGGAGGACCAGCATCGGCGCGACGGCCTTCAGCGATACGGATCGGGCGCGGCGAGATAGCGCTGCACGTAGTCGCGCACGCCCTCCTCGAGCGGCGTCGCCGGCTTGTCGTAACCGGCGCTGCGCAGGCGCTCCATCCGCGCCTCGGTGAAATATTGGTACTTCTCGCGGATCTCCGCCGGCGTGTCGATGAACTCGAGCCGCGGCTCGCGGCCGAGCGCCCGGTAGACGGCAGCCGCCAGCTCGGCGAAGCTGCGCGCGGTGCCGCTGCCGACGTTGAAGAGCCCGCTCACCGCGGGATGATCGTAGAGCCACAGCATCATGTCGACGCAGTCGCGGACATAGACGAAGTCGCGCTTCTGCCCGCCATCGGGCACACCGTCGCGATGCGAGCGGAAGAGCCACGCCGCCTCGCCCTTGGCCGCGCGCGGCTGGATCTGCGCCACGACGCTCCTCATCGCCCCCTTGTGGTACTCGTTGGGGCCATAGACATTGAAGAATTTGAGCCCCGCCCATTGCGAGGGCCGCTTGGCGTGCTGCTCCAGCAGGCGCGCGACGCGGCGGTCGAAGAGATGCTTCGACCAGCCATAGGCGTTGAGCGGACGCAGCCGCGCCAATGCCGCCGCGCTGGCGTCATCGTCAAAGCCGGCACCGCCATCGCCGTAAGTGGCCGCCGACGAGGCGTAGAAAAAGCGCGTCTCGGTCTCGGCGCACCACTCCCAAAGATGCTGCGACAAGGTGAAATTGGCGGCGATGACGAGATCGGCGTCGGTCTCGGTGGTCGAGGATACCGCGGCCATGTGAAAGACGGTATTGATCTCGCGCGAATGCTGCGCGAGGAAATCGAACAGCGCCTCTGGCGCCAGCAGCGCCGCGAGCTCGCGCTTGCCGAGGTTGCGCCATTTCTCGCCGTGCCCGAGGCGGTCGCAGACGACGATGTCGCGCTCCTCGCGCTCCTCCAACGCCGCCACGAGGTTCGAGCCGATGAAGCCGGCACCGCCGGTGATGACGATCATCCCAACGCAGCCTTCTCCTGCCGCGGCGGTGTTATAAGCACTGCCGGGGCCGCGTCAAAGAGGCGGGGCATGGCCGGCGGTCGAATTCGCCGCCGGCGCTGCCCATATCTATGCTGCCCCGGCCCGTACCGGTTTCGTCTTGTCGAGAGGAGAGCAACACCGCCATGCAAACCGAAAACCGCCTGCTCGACGATCTCGCCCGCGTCGCTACCGGCGCCCTGGGTGCGCTCACCGGCATGCGCGAGGAGCTTGAAGCCCGCTTGCGCGACCAGTTCGAGCGCATTCTGGCGCGCATGAACCTGGTGCAGCGCGAGGAGTTCGACGCCGTCCAGGCGATGGTTGCCAAGGCGCGCGCCGAACAGGAGGCGCTGGCGGCGCGGGTCGCCGAGCTTGAGGCGCGGCTCGGTATCGCCGGCCCGGGCGCGGCGCGCCGTCCGCTCCGCTCGCGCTCCGCGCTGCGCAAGGCGAAGCGCGCGGAACCCTTGTGAGAGAGGTTTGCGCTGCGCTTTGTGGATAACTCAAGGCTTGCACCGTCCCCTGAGCTTTGGCAGGCTATATCTTGTAGTGACCGGGGGTGGTTCATACAAAATACCGAGGATCGCCCTTGTGGTTGGCCGGCCGCCGCGACGGCCTGCAGGAGGGTGAATGACCTCTCTATCCCTTGAGACCGCCGTTTCCATCGCCAACCCGATCGATCTCGTCGAAGAGATCGTTCAGGCGAATGAATGGGTGCATGATCGCGCCAGCGACGAGGAAATGGTGGTCGAGATCGCCGGACGCTGGTGCGATTACCGCCTGTTCTTCGTCTGGCAGCGCGAGATCAACGCGCTGCACTTCAGCTGCGCGTTCGAGATGAAGGTGCCGAAGGCGCGCCGCACCGCCATCTTCGAGCTGCTGGCCGCGGTCAATGAGCGGCTTTGGCTCGGCCATTTTGACGTGACCGCCGACACCCAGTCGCCCTCGTTCCGCCAGGGCGTGCTGCTGCGCGGCGCCAGCGGCGCCAGCGTCGAGCAGATCGAGGATCTCGTCGACATCGCGGTGAGCGAGTGCGAGCGTTTCTATCCGGCCTTCCAGCTCGTCGTCTGGGGCGGCAAGCCGGCCGAGGAAGCGATCGCCGCGGCGATGATCGATCCCGTGGGCGAGGCGTGAACGCCGAGGCGGCGCCTGCGCTGCCTGCGCTGTTGTTGGTCGGCTGCGGCAAGATGGGAGGCGCGCTGCTGCGCGGCTGGCTCGATCGGGGCTTTGTCCAGCGCTTGGTGGTGGTGGAGCCGGGACCCGGTGCCGCCGGCTTCTCCGGCAAGCCGGGGGTCGAGCTGCTGGCCTCGGCCGAGGCCGTCGCCGCCGATCTCGCGCCCGCCGTCATTGTGCTCGCAGTCAAGCCGCAGGCGATGGCCGAGGTGCTCACCGCCTATCGCCGCTTCGTCGCCAGCGGCACCCTCTTCCTGTCGATCGCTGCCGGCAAGACCCTGAAGTTCTTCGCCAGTGCGCTCGGCGCCGACGCCGCCGTGGTGCGCGCCATGCCCAACACCCCGGCGGCGATCGGCCGCGGCATCGCCGTGGCCTGCGCCAATGCGCAGGTGAGTCCGGCACAGCGCGCGCTCGCCGAGCGCCTTCTTTCCGCCGTCGGCGAGGTTGGTTGGGTCGCGCACGAACCACTGATCGATGCCGTGACCGCGGTCTCCGGCAGCGGCCCGGCCTATGTCTTCTTGCTGATTGAATGCCTGGCCAAGGCCGGTGTCGCGGCGGGCCTGCCGGTCGACCTCGCCTCACGACTCGCCCGCGCCACGGTCGCGGGATCGGGCGAGCTGGCGCGGCTTTCGCCGGAAAGCGCCGCAGCGCTGCGCGAGTCCGTCACCAGCCCGGGGGGCACGACGCGCGCTGCGCTCGACGTGCTGATGGCGAGCGACGGGCTCGAACCGCTGTTGCGCCGCGCCGTGCTCGCGGCGACCAAGCGCTCGCGCGAGCTTGCCGATTAAGCCGCGAGCGCTCGTCCGCCTGCGCTGCCGCAGCCTTGCCGGGGCGCTGGCGCCCTGCCGCCGCCATCGCCTATGCTGAGACGAACATGGCCATTCCCCGGAGGGCTGCCATGGCGAAACGGGCCGGCGCCAGGAAGGCTCGCGGTACCGCGGCGAGACCTGCGGCCGGCATTGAAGACCGGCTCGTCGACGCGGCGTTGAGATTGGCGGAGCGGCAGGGCTGGCATCGCACGGGGCTCGCTGAAATTGCCGCGGAGGCGGGGGTGTCGCTCGTGGACGCCTATGCCGCCTGTCCCTCCAAGCTCGCTTTGCTGGCCGCGTTCCGCCGCCGCATTGACCGAGCCGCGCTGTCCGGTGCCGGCGACGCCGGCGAGCCGTCGCGCGATCGACTGTTCGACACGCTGATGCGGCGTTTCGACGCGCTGGCGCCGCATCGCGGCGCGCTGCGCGCCATCCTGCGGGACAGTATGGGCGATCCCGCCGCCGTGCTGGGGGTGCCGGCGCTGCTTTGTTCCATGGCCTGGATGCTTGAAGCGGCAGGTCTTTCCGCCGCCGGCTGGCTCGGC
>JASHRZ010000719.1 GCA_030037055.1 Alphaproteobacteria bacterium | reverse complement strand
CTCACCGCCACGGTGCTGTCGAGCGGGTTGCCGATGATGTTGATGAAATAATGGTCGCTGAGACGGCGGCCTTCGGTGAAGCCGTTGGGATGCAGGAAAACGAGAATGCCGAGCTCCTCGCATTTGGCGAAGAACGGGCGGAAGCGCCGATCCGACAGTTCGGCGCCTGCCACGTTGGTGCAAATCTCGACGCCGCGCAGGCCGAGCTCCTTCGCCATGCGCTCCAGCTCGGCCACGGCGAGCTCCGGCGCCTGCAGCGGCACCGTGCCCATGCCGACGAAGCGGTCGGGACGTCTGGCGGCGATCTCGGCGATGCGGTTGTTGATCAGCCGCGCGGTCTCGCGCCCGAGCTCGGCGGGCGCCCAGTAATAGTATTGCGGCGGCGCCGGCGAGATCGCCTGGACGTCGATGCCGAGCCTGTCCATGTCGGCAAGCCGCATCTCCACCGAGGTGAGCTTGCCGCGAATGGCCTCCTGCTGCTGCCGATTGACCTCGCGCGTCGCCTCGGTCGAATGCCGCAGCATCGGCTCGTAATCCGGGCGGAAGGCGGGCTGCGCCAGCCGCTCCGCCTCGGGAGTAACGACATGGCAGTGGATGTCGACGGTGAAATGCCGGCGCGGCGCGGCTTTGCCGCGGGCGCGCTTGGCCTCGACACGCATCGCCTGCGCCGCGGCCGGATGACAGGAATAGAGCACGGGATCAGCTTCCTCCTGGTTCACATTGGCGCAGGGCACGCCAGACCTTCTCGGGCGTCGCCGGCATGTCGAGACGGGTGCCGGGCAAGGCGTCGGCGATGGCGTTCATGACCGCGGCGAGAGCGGCGGTGGTGCCGGCCTCGCCGGTGCCTTTGACGCCAAGCGGGTTGGTGCGGCAGGTCACGGGATGGAGCGCGCCCGCCACGTCCGGCACGGTGTCGGCGCGCGGCATCGCGTAGTCCATGAAGGAGCCGGCGAGCAGCTGGCCGCTGCGGGGATCGTAGACCGCGTCCTCGCAGAGCGCCTGGCCGATGCCTTGCGCGATGCCGCCCTCGATCTGGCCTTCCACCAGCACGGGATCGAGCGCCACGCCGCAATCATCGACTGCAACATAGGACGGGATGGTGACGATTCCAGTCTCGGCATCGATCTCGACCTCGCAGATATGACAGCCATTGGGAAAGGACTGCGGCACCTCGACGCGCGCCTTGCTGTCGAGGGTCTCGCCCGAGGACGACGCCTTCTCCGCCACCTCGAAGAGCGAGACGGCACGATCGGTGCCGACGATGCAGAAGGCGCCGCCGCAATAGTCGATATCGGCCTCGGCGGCCTCGAGCAGCCGCGCGGCGATGCCCCGGCCCTTTTCGAGCACGAGCTCAACGGCGCGCAGCGCGGCCGCGCCCGAAGTCATGGTGCCGCGCGAGGCGACGGTGCCGGAGCCCGCGATCCCGAGCCGCGTGTCGCCAGCGCGCACCCGCAGCCTCGCCTCGTCGATGCCGAGCCGCTCGGCGACGAGCCGGCCGAAGATGGTGGCATGCCCCTGGCCAGTAGGGCCGCTGGCGAGATCGACCGCCAGCGTGCCGCCGCCGGGAAAGACGATGCCTACTTCTTCCATCGGCGCGCCGCCGGCATGCTTCGAGGAAGCAGGAGATGCCGAGCCCGCGCCGCCTGCAGGAGGATTCGGAGCGCCTGCGGCGGGCGGCAAAGCCCGCGACATTGGCGAGCTTCAGCGCTTCCTCGAAGAGCGCCGGAAAATCGCCGCTGTCATAGGTGACGCCGATCGGCGTCTTGTAAGGGATCTCGCCGGGCGCGATCAGATTGCGCCGGCGCAGCGCGATGCGGTCGATGCCGCTGATGCGCGCCGCTTCATCGACCGCGCGCTCGATCGCGTAATTGGCCTCGGGCCGCCCGGCGCCGCGGTAGGGACCGGTCGGCACAGTGTTGGTGAAGACGCATCTGACCTCGCCGAGGATGCGCGGGATGCGGTACATGCTGCTGAGGCAACGCGCGAAGTTGCTGGTGGCGATGAACGCGCCATGCGAGCTGACATAGGCGCCCATGGCGGCCAGCACCTTGACGCGGAGCGCCAGGAAGTTGCCCTCGCCGTCGAGCGCCAGCTCCGCCTCGGTGAGGGTGTCGCGCGCCTGCTGGTCGGAGAGGAAAGCCTCCGAGCGCGTCGACATCCAATGCACCGGCCGTCCCACGCGTCGCGCCGCCACCAGCAATGCCACATATTCGGGATAGGCGGGCGCCTTCATGCCGAAGCCGCCGCCGACATCCTCCGTGATGACGCGCAGTTTGTCGCGCTCGAGGCCGAGGATGGCGACAAGCTGATCGCGCAGCATGGTGACGCCTTGCGAACCGACGCGCAGCGTGTAGGCGCCGCCGGCGGCATCGAAGCTCGCCGTGGCGCCGCGCGGCTCCATAGAAGCGACGACGATGCGCTGATTGACCAGCGCGACGCGCGCCACATGCCTTGCCTCGCGCATGAGGCGGTCGATCTCGCCGAGATTGTCGGGCTCGCCGCCCAAGGCCCAATCGAGCGCGATGTTGCCCGGCGCCTCGGCGAAAAGCTGCGGCGCGCCGGGCGCCGCCGCCTGGCGCAGATCGATCGCCGGTGTCAGCTCCTCGTAGTCGACCTCGACCAGCTCGGCCGCGTCCTGCGCCTCGGCGCGCGTGCGCGCCACCACCAGCGCCACCGGCTCACCGACATGGCGCG